>CAMWLX010000259.1 GCA_947175225.1 uncultured Porphyromonadaceae bacterium | reverse complement strand
GTCCTAAGCCTGAGAAAAATCAGAGATAGAACATACAACCCCGTAACTCTTTCTAAAGAATTCAAGCAGGAAATTTTAAAAGATACAAAGGGTTTAAATGAGCGCGAAATAGTTCTTTATTGCAACAAAAAGACTCAGGAGAAACTGACATTCTCTACTAAATGCGAGAAGTTTGACGATAGGAAAAAGACTAAGATGCATTGTGTAGGATATGCTCAGGTCTTTTCTACCATATGCAACTATGCTTTTTCAGTGAATGAGAAAAAAGGGAGCGCAAAACCCGTTGTGGGTCATGTTTACATGAATGGAATGAATCTCAATGATTATTCCAAACTGCTTCCTGAGAAATGGAAGAACTTCACGAAAGACCATGATTTTGCAGAAGTAAGACTAAGCGATGGAAAGAAAATTTATGTAGATCCGTCATTGGATATAATTCAATAAATTTATTATTGTTATGAATTGGATAATAAAGACAATCATAATATTTTTCATGCTTTTTGGTGTTGGTTGCTCGCATACTAATATATCTGAAGCTGAAACATGTGCATCAGAAGAAAACACTGAAAATGAAAATCATATATCAAATGAAGAATGTCAGAGGTTGAAGGAATACTGCATAAAGAAAGGATTGAATTCCGAGATCTGCATCTTAGTGGATTTCAGTGAGTTCTCAGGTAATGAACGACTCTATATCTATAATTTGGATAATAACTATATTGAGGATACCGGTAGAGTTGCACATGGCATTGGGAAGAATGGTCTGTTCTCAAAAGCATCCTTCAGCAATGAGCCTGAAAGCTGGGAATCCTCATTGGGAAGATACAAGACCGGAAGGCTAAGGACGTTGAATATTCCGGAATTCAATAGCGTTCCCTGCATTGATCATTGGGTCGTGGGTTCGAGCCCCACCGGGGTCACTTAACAAATCGGCATAATGTCGCAAATCGCTGAAACTAAGATGGTTTCAGCGATTTTTGTAATGTTCCTATCCGGCAGAATTGTGAACATTGGTATGAGTATCGGCGATAACGCATTGACACGTTTTCGATATTGATGTAATTTTGCAGTCAAAAAACCATGATTGCAAAAGAAGTTGACTATCAATGGCACTATGACGAGTTCGTCAGAAGACACGGCTCAGACCGGTCACTCCGCATGGCGCACTACTGTGACGAGGCAGGCATCCGTCGGCAGCGGATGAGGCAATACGCGCCACCCATACTCAGGAATATCCGCCATAAGCTCAACGGCATCCTCGCCGATCCGCGTAACCACCTTATCACGGCATGGTTGCAACGCCTCGCCAACGAGTTCCTCGTTTGTACCTATGGTGTATACCTGAGCGGTATCAAAGAATGAGACACCGAGGTCAACCGCGGAACGGATTACCTCAATGCAGGTGTCCTTATCAGGATATGGAGGATAACTTTGAGTGAAGCCCATGCAGCCGAGACCGATTGCCGATACCTCAAGTCTGTCTTTTCCTAAAATTCTCTTTTTCATATACTCCACGATTAGTGCAACTTATTATATTCCTCATCCGATACAGGCTCAAGCCAGACGTTTTCAGATTCGATTCATTTTTTGATAGTGTTTGTTAATAAAATATTTGGATTCAATGGTGTCACATCATCAAGCAATAGAGAATCCACCATGTGAAGTGTCCCCTGCTTATATTTCTGGAAATGGTCGGACGCGATATGGCTCTTATAAGCCTCCTGACTGGAGTATGTTTCCAGAATAGTGATGTTGCATGGATTCTCTTTGTCAGCCACAGCATACATGGTCAGCACTCCCGGCTCTGTTTCAAGAGATATACTCCCGACTTCTTTCGCGTATCCGATATACTCATCAAGATAGTCGGGGTTTACCTGTATCTTTGACAGACGGACGATACCGTCGGACTGCATCGGAAGTTTCTCACACATATTTTCCATTTTTGCATACGTTTCCTTTGAATGACTGTCGCCACAAGCACCGAATGAAACCAGTGTTATGGCGAAAGTCAACAGTATTTTAATCGACCGGATCATCATCAATCCATTCACATCCGCACCTATTACGGTGACGGGAGTGGGATAAAGGGCTAACTTTGAGCCCAAGTTTACTTTTTTAGCCATAATTATTCTTCGATATTAAATAATTTCAGTGCATTGTTGCGGATAATATCCTCGGCATACTGACCGAGCTCACCATCCTGAATAATCTCATTCTTCACTTTTGCCGCCACCTTTTCAAGAATGGGAGTAGGAACAAAAGGATAATCGGTACCGAACATCAGGTGGTCAGGCGTGGTGACTGTAAGCAGCATCTTGATCGCCTGAGCTGACGGACCTCCTGCAAGGTCGTAATAAAGACGTGATAGGTTTCCGTCAATATCAATCGGACCGGTCAGACCTTGTTTCAGCAGCAAAGGATATCCACCTTTGAGCCGAGGAACCGCGTATGGCATGAACGAACCTGCATGAGGGACCACGACCTTTATATTCGGGTAGCGTGTCATCACGTTATGAGCCACCATATTGAGTACCGCACGGGTCGTTTCTGCCGGATACTCATACACGAAGATCGGTCCTCCTGTATAGGTGCTTTCATTAACAGGATTCGGTTTCACGGGATGAAGTATCACCACCGCCTCGCGCTCGTCAAGCACTTTCATCAATGGCTCGTATATTGAGTCGCCGAGATAAACACCGTTGACACTTGTTGCGAGCTTTATCCCGTCAGCACCGAGAGAATCGAGGGCGAAGACAGCCTCATCTACAGATGCCTCGATATCGGGTTGCGGAAGTGCGGCACACCATAAGAAACAGTCAGGATGATTTCTCTTTGCTTCTGCCATTGCTTCGTTGACAGAACGGATTACTTTACGACTTTCATCAGTATTACCAAACCAAGGCTGAGGCGACGAAAGAGTGAGGATGCTCCGTTCAATTCCGGAACTGTCCATAAAGGCCAGATGAGATTTTTCATCCCAAGATGGCAATGGATAGCCATCCTCCATCAGTGCGTCGTGGTCAGCGAGAAAATTTATATACTCGTCAGTTACGATGTGGGAATGAACATCTATCGCCGGAATATTTGTCCGGGCAGACATACCTAAGGCAGTCAGGAATATGGTAAGGAATGATATCAATCTTTTCATGCCATAGGATTTTCCCACATTGTCAGTCCGGCATTGTATGCAACTTCGAATACTGATTTAAGATTTTCGGCATTTGTATGGTTGCCGAACACTTGGTCGCCGCCGGCCATTCCTGAACCCCACGACCATGTTCCTAATGCTATGAGTGTTTTTGCCTGAGCGGCCACTGCCGCTATTATCACGGCGAGAGAAAATAAGATCCTTTTCATATCTTCATTGTTTATTTTATCCTTACCTTATTTCAATTACTGTCGGCCGGACACCAAGGTCATGGAATAATGCCAGCTCGTTGGACTTAAGCTCATAACCGTCATTGTCTGCATCGCCCGACGGGATTATACCTGTCTGTACGAAGTAGTGTTTCAGCACTTTTTCCGGTGTTGTACGATATCGTGATGCAACATATTTAATCGCATCCATTTCACAGAAGTCTTTTGATAAAGTAATTTTTGTCCTCATTCCGTTGATTATTTTAAATGCTGCAAAATTACATCAATGTTTAATGATAGAAGTGATCAAAATCACTAAGTTCTAACCATTTTCTTCAATACTTGCCTACGAATGAGGCTGTTCAGAGATTATTTAGTAAATTTGTAGCTGAAAATCATATCCGTATCACCTATATGAGTAAGATTCTAAAAGTAAACAAGCCATCAGACTATAGTTCGTTGATGGGTCAGACCGATACTCACGAGCTTATAAGCGTGATAAATTATAGCGAACTATCTCCTGTGCCTCA
Organism: uncultured Porphyromonadaceae bacterium; assembly: GCA_947175225.1. GTDB lineage: Bacteria > Bacteroidota > Bacteroidia > Bacteroidales > Muribaculaceae > Lepagella. Next base: position 1,473 of record CAMWLX010000259.1, on the reverse strand, counting down.
TAGTCTCAACCGTTATGAGGTATATGGCTTTTTTCTTCAAGGAGAAGAACATGGAATTGACATCACGTATGGAACCGGGAAATACGATTATTCTGATGGAACCCTTATTTGTGTTGCACCGGGTCAGATAGGCGGTAAAGAAGATGATGGAGAGCTTGTGCATCTGAGTGGTTGGGCTCTTCTATTTCATCCTGATCTATTGCAAGGAACCGGATTGGAAAAAGATATAAGAAATTTTTCGTTTTTCGACTACCGTATCAACGAGGCTCTTCATATGTCGGAAGAAGAGAAAGACATAATAATAGGTCTGTTCAGACAAATTCAAAACGAACTGCGATTTCCGGCCGACAAGATACAAAACAGAATTATCGTCGGATTTATAAACCTTCTGTTGAGATATGCCCAACGCTTTTATAACCGCCAGTTCGTATCACGCACCATCACTAACAATGACATACTGACCCGATTTGAAAATCTTTTGAAAGACTATTTTGAACATGAAAAACAACTGAAAGAGGGTATACCGACAGTGCAATATTGTTCAGAACAGTTGAATATGTCTCCCAGTTATCTGAGTGATGTTATCAAAAAGTCAACCGGAGAGGCAGCAAATCACCATATCAAGCGATATGTGATTCAACTTGCTAAAAATCGGCTCGTCTCAGGCATGAGTTCCTCGGAAGTCGCATATTCTTTAGGTTATGAATATCCGCAGCATTTCTCACGAACATTTAAGAAAATTACAGGTGAGACCCCATCTGAATACTGTGACCGACGATTAAGCTCTAACAAATAGTCCAACTGCTATGACCATCTAAATGTGGAGCCATGTCGCTGCTTACCTTTCTTGGAAATCATTGTCGGCTAACTTATTCCGACTGGTAACCGGGCTGAGCCCCCGAATGTAGGTTCTCATATATTTTTTTGAGGAAATTAATTCCTGTCTCGTATTCTTCCTCTGTGAGACCTTTACGTCCTTTGCCGATTGCCATATTAATAGCTTGGGTTATTTTGGTGCGGTTTTCAATCGCCTTTTCAGTCAGGAAGATGCCGTTCTTGGAGCCTGAAAGTGCCTTGCGGATTATGAAGCCGTTTTCTTCAAGGGAGTTCAGGGAGCGACTTATGGCGGCTCTGTCCTTGCCTACGCGTCTTGCTATATCGCTCTGGCTTTGTCCGTCTTTGATAAACAGATTCTGCAATATGGCAAACTGGGCATGGTTGAGCGGAAGCCCCACATTGTGAAGAGAACGGTTAAGTTCAGCCACGAGGGAGTTGAAGGCAAAGTCAAGCCATACTCCCAATAGATCATACTCCGGTTTTCTCATTTCAGTTCCCTTTTAAGAAATTCAGCAAAGGTTGTTGGCGCTCTTTTGAGAAGAGCAGTCGTAACGAATGGACTGCCGCAAAAGTCACCATTATTATAATGATGAAACATCTTCAGCAGAGTTTCTATCGAGTATTCCGGTGCATTTC
>CAMWLX010000258.1 GCA_947175225.1 uncultured Porphyromonadaceae bacterium | reverse complement strand
ATTCTATTTTATGTGATGCTTTAACAGACAAAAGGTTGAAGCGGCCAAGAATATATATTTTAAATGATGATTTTTTTTCAATTGATTTATCTAAGATATCTGAAAAGATTTTCTCAAATGATTGGACGATAGGCATCATTGGCAATCCTCCTTGGGTGACAAATAGTCATCAGGGAAAGTATGATTCTGATAATACCCCTCTTAAATCAAATATCTATGATCTAAAAGGTATTGATGCCATTACGGGTAAAAGCAATTTTGACATTAGCGAATACATTACTTTGTCTTTATTGGAACAATTCGGCAGTTGTAATGGAGGTATTTCATTTTTGTTGAAAAATTCTGTAATAAGAAATATAATATATAAGCAAAGCAAGTATCCCAAGTCTATCGATAATATTAATCAATTTGAAATTGACGCTTATAAAGAATTTGATGTCTCTGTCGAAGCATCCTGTCTAACAGCCAAATTAGGTAATGTGGGTGCATTGGAATGTAAAGTTTTTAATTTTTATGATAAAAAGAATATTTATTCTTATGGGTGGGTTAATGACAGCTTTGTATCAGATTTAGACTCTTATCAAAGATTTGCGATGTATGATGGACATTCATCATATGAATGGAGATCTGGAATTAAGCATGACTGTGCGGCTGCTTTGGAGTTAAGATTGATTGATGGAAAGTTTGTCAATGGATTTGGCGAAGATGTAGATGTCGAATCAGATTTAATTTATCCATTATTAAAGAGTTCAGACATTAATAAGATTTGTGAGAATCCTCGCAAATTTATTATAGTTCCACAACATAAAACAGGAGAGAATACATCAAGCTTAAAACTTAAATATCCAAAACTTTACGAATATTTGGAGAGTAAAGCTGAGATATTTGCAAAACGTAAAAGTAGTATTTATAAAGGGAAGGATAGATTCAGTATTTTTGGAGTAGGAGACTACACTTTTAAACCCTTTAAAGTGGTGGTTTCTTCCTTATATAAGGACATTACATTTACTCTTGTCAAAGATTTTCAGGGAAAACCATACGTTGTTGACGATACATGCTATCAACTGGCATTTGATTCATTAGAAGAAGCTCAGGCTATTTGGGATGCTCTGATGTCTTTTGAAATCCAATCCTTGTTGAAATCTTTAGTGTTTAAGGATGCTAAGCGGGTTGTGACCAAAAGTCTCTTGATGCGATTGGATTTAGATAAGTATTGTGAATCAAAAAACATATCAGTCCGTAAATTTAAAGAATCACACAATAGCTCTGTAATTCAATTGTCATTTTTTGATTAAGTAGCAATTATATGTCTCTCTCCTGCATATAGACTTTGAGTTTATTTTATGCTGGCGACAGGCAATGTAAGTAGGGACGTACGAACCGTACATCTCTTATGAAACCAGAGGGTAGCTTCATAGCTTTTGTAAAAGAAATCTATAGATGGAAGGGGAGGGGGGATTTTGATTTTTTGCGGGCTCGGAGGAAGTGGCGGTGGAATTCTTCTTTTTCGGGGTCGTAGGTGTTGGTGTAGGTCTTTAAAAAGTCTATGTCAGATTTGCGTAGGTTGTAAAGAGTAGAGTCTGGGGCAATCTCTCTTTTGCGGAATTTTTCTCGGATGTCGTGCTCGGCTACGAAGCGACTTTCGACAGCAATTGAGACTTCTGCATCAGAAGCAGGATGCAGATGGCTGTTTTTAATCAAGTAGCCTTTTGATGTCTTGACGAGAGAAATGAAGCCTTTTGCCATTTCTTGTGCATGAAGGCGCTTCTCTTCCTCATATAAACTTTCAAATTTCTTGATGGTCTCTTGCAGTGGAAGCCCAGTGTCAGCAATGGCTATCATAGCATCAAAAAGCTTTATGGTCATGAGGGTATCATTGGAAGCGGAGTGAGCTTCTGCTTCTTCAGAAAATTCAAAACCTAACATCCGGGCACATTTCGATAGGCTTGGTACGGACCCAAACTCAATGCCGAGTTCTTTACCTTTGTAATACCAAAACCAATCGCGTACTTCCAATATCAATGTGGTTTTGCCAATTGATATATTGCTGCCGGCAAGATATTTGATATCATTTTCGATCGCAAAACCTATTATTCCATCGGCTTGGTCAATGATACTCTGGATGGTCTTTTTCTCTTGTTTGATCGATGGGGAGTCTTTGACCATATCAGGGGAAATATGGTGGAGTGCTTGGCTTTTGGGCCAAGTGCGTGCAACTGCCGGCTTGAAATAGCTGTGGTAGACAATTTGAGAGTCGGAATGACGGATTATTGAGAGTTCCAGCATTTCGCCGTTGTCGGTAGCTTCTATGTCAAGGCTTATCAGATTCATACTAAAAAAATTCAAAGTTTTTTCGAAGATAATGAAGTTGTTACAGTTCGGGGTCACGTTGCTTAAGAATTATCGTCGTCAGAGGGGGAGGACTCTAAAATCCAAACTTTGCAAATCTTTATCTCTCGACGATGTCCCATAGAGTATCTGATAACGCCCCGGCCGGGTGGAAAGCTCATCTATAGATGGATCATAATATTCAAAAGCCTCCCCATCCAAAGTGATTTCAGTTTGCCCCTTCTCTCCGGCTTTAAGCGCAATCTTCTTAAATCCTTTAAGCGACTTGATAGGGGCTTCCGGATAATCAAGAGCCTTTACATAGACCTGTATGGTCTCTGTACCCTCACGGCTACCGATATTGGCTACAGGGACAGTCAGGCGCACACTTCCGTCTGCTTTCATAGACTTCTTCGACAATTTCCCTTTTCCTATAGAAAAGTCAGTATATGAAAGTCCTTCTCCGAATGCATACATAGGGTCTCCTTTGTAATAACGATAGGTTCGGTTGTCCATGTTATAGTCAAGGAAGTCTGGCAGATCATCATTCGAGCGGTAGAATGTGACCGGAAGTTTACCACCGGGATTATAGTCGCCGAAGATAACCTCAGCCAACGCCTTGGCTCCTCCTTGTCCAGGATACCATGCCTGTATGAGTGCATCATAATTGTCTTCAATGCTCCCGAATGCTATGGCAGATCCGGAGCAATTCACGATGATGACCGGTTTGCCCGTCGCATGCATAGCCTTGACAAGTTGCTGTTGCACCTTTGGCAACTCAATATCGGGTTTGTCGCCACCTTCCCCCTCCAATTGAGCTGAGATTCCTCCGATAACGATTATAGCATCCATATCCTTCATTTCCTCAGCAAGCCTATCAAACTCAAATGGCTTGCGTTCGCAAATATCGCCGCGTAAGAGTGCAAAATTGCCATTGCCATGCTTGTATTCGATTTCGATATCGTATGACTCACCTTCCTTTACAGGGAAAGACTTGTATTCCACTTTGCGTCCGAAACCGAATCCTCCACGGCGCTCTCCTGATGAGGCTTCTTCTACGATTTCTCCGTTCACTTTCAGCACATAGCCATTGTCAGTGGTGAGTGTATATTTCATATCGCCCGTAAAAGGGGATTTATATGTTCCTGATATTCTGACCGAAAGAGTGTCTTTGCTTATGCCATCTGCAAATCCCCAGGCACCGAATGTGCTGAAATTAATCTCGTTGTGGTATTCCGTTTTATCCGGCTCCCCACTCAACGAGTTATTGTTGAAAAATTCTACTTTTACTCCTTTCCCATCGTTGAATTCCCCTAAGTGATGGATTGTGGCATACTCGTCATTGAGTTCACATGCTTTCTTATAGAAGACAGAGCTGTTTGGAACTGCGTTGCGTATTCCTTCGAGGAGAGATACCGTATGTTCCTTTGTAGGAGTGCCTCCATAATTGCCGTTCAGAAGAGCAGTGTCGTCTGCATTGGGCCCTACAACAGCAATTTTCTTGAGATCCTTCGGAAGAGGAAGTATGCCATTGTTTTTCAGAAGCACCATTGACTCGCGGGCAGCTTGCGTTGCAAGGTCGTCGTTGGTTTCGCTGCTGATCACTTCCGGGCCAAGTCCAGCCCAAGGGAGCATCTCTGCCGGATCAAACATACCAAGTTCAAAACGCCCTTTAAGCGTTTTGCGAAGATGCTCATCCAAAGTGGATTCCGTTATAAGTCCTTTTTCAAGAGCTTCTGTCAATACCATGAATACCTTGCCACATTCAAGGTCTGTTCCATTCAATACAGCATCTACAGAAGCAGACAGTGGGTCGGGATGGGTCTCATGCTGCCCCTTGCTGTAGAAATTGTTGATAGCATCGCAGTCAGTCAATACTATGGCATCATAGCCCCATTTCCTGCGAAGGATATCTACGAGCAGTCGATCGCTTGTGCAGCACGGCACCCCCTCATAACGGTTGTAGGCACACATCACCTCCCTTACATTTCCTTTCTTTACCAATGCTTTAAAGGCAGGAAGATATGTTTCCCAAAGGTCGCGCATTGATACTGATGCATCGTAGGTATGGCGCAATGGTTCCGGTCCGCTATGCACAGCATAATGCTTGGCGCATGCATGGGTCTTGAAATATTTGTCATCGTTACCTTGCATCCCCAATACCGTCTGCACTCCGAGCACAGCGTTCAGATATGGGTCTTCTCCAGATGTCTCCTGTCCCCGGCCCCATCTTGGATCTCGGAAAATATTGACATTCGGACACCAGAAAGTAAGTTCCGGATTCCCGGGATAGTAGATTGTACCCATCGGCACGTTGAATACATTGTGATCCGAACGGTTCCAATTAGCTCTCGCTTCATCAGAAACGGCAGAGAATACATCATACACCAATTGGTCGTTGAATGCAGATGCCATTCCGATTGGCTGCGGGAAGACTGTATATCCATCTTGTCTTACTCCATGGCAAGCCTCGCTCCACCAGTTGTAAGAGGGTATTCCAAGCCTATCTACCGATATGGATTTATTCATCATAAGTCCAACTTTTTCTTCAGGAGTCAGAAGAGATATCAAGTTTTCAACTCTCTCTTCATTAGAGAGAGTTGGATTCTGAAATGGATATTGATATCCCTGATGGGAGGCATTCGCATTTTCATTTACGTTTGCCTCAAGGGAAAGAGCTCCAAGTGTGTCGCCATCTGAATCAAGCAGTTCGACACTGCGATATGTCTTTCCGGATGAATTTGACGGTGCAAAAGCCAACATGACATTGACTTGATCTCCAGGGGCTATAGCTTCAGAGGGATAAAATGCACGGATGCACTCGCAGCTTGGAATTGACTTGCCGATCTTAATGGGACCGTCAGATTTGTTTGTCATCGTGAATGTGTGGCATACAGTCCCTTGTTGGGGATCGACCACACCCAAGTCCCATTCATATGTATCAAACGAAACGGGGCTTTTTATAGTCTTTGCCTGCAAAGGATATCCCAACATCAGCATCCCCAAAGCGGCAATGGTCAATTTCTTCATTAATATAT
>CAMWLX010000257.1 GCA_947175225.1 uncultured Porphyromonadaceae bacterium | reverse complement strand
TCCGGAAGAAATTTCAGAGTAGTTAGCACGCTCCGCGTGCGTCATCGCGCATCCGGAAGAAATTTTGACTTTAAAGGACGCGCTCGGAGAGCGCTAACTACACTATGCAATCGGAACTCTTCCAGGATTCTTCAAGGCTTTCACTCGCGTAGGCATCACATAGAATCTCTGCACAAGGAATGCCAATACCGAATATCCCACTGCCTGAATCCACAATGCAATGTAGTCGCCGCTCACCTGAGCCAATGTCGCACCATTCGTATTCATACGGATAAATCCTTCTACTCCGTATGTAGCCGGGACAAGATCAGACACCGTATGCCATACCGTTCCCATCGCGTAGCGAGGCCATGTCAAGCCCGACAAGAACAGGAATGCAACTGAAGTGACCACCCATATCACAAATACTGATTCTCTCTCCCTACAGAATGCTTGCAAACAGAAGCCAAGGGCAATCGACCCAATGACCATAGGAAGTATAAACAGTTGAATCTCCCATGGATTTCCCGCCATCGGGAATCGGAATATCATCGGGACATAATGCAGCATATAGACGCAAGCCACCACAATGACTGTCATATAGGCAAGAGCAGCCCCGGAGAGTGACTTGATGGTGCCTAAAGAGGTTGCCTTGTCAATATCGGCATATAGCCATGGTTTTTCCCTTTTTGCTCCACCCGTCATCCCGACTGCAAGGATCAGACATTGCTGAAGGATCAGCACAAGCACACCCGGCATGATAAACGAGTCGAAACCTGATTCCAAGTTACCCATTGTCACATTCTCAACTCCAAGGGGATCACCCGTGACAAGAGTCTCCGCCAATGGAGCGCTCTCACTGATTTTCTCATTCAATATCTCTGCTCCCATAGCCTGAGCCACATTAGTAGTAGCCACCAAGAAGCCACGGTAGCGAAGCAACAAGCTCATTTCCGAGAAAAGCACTGCGGGAGAAGACTCTCCTCGTCCTACTTTCTTCTCAAATCCCTCCGGAATCTCAAGGATGCCATAACACTCATGGCTATCCATAGCTTTCTTGCCTTCTCCGAGGTCGGCTGCATAGCCAATGATGCGGATCTCCTGAGTGGCATCCAAGTTCCTGACGAGTTCCCGCGACAGTGCTGACCGGTCATGGTCTACCACCACCATCCTCACATCTCTCACCTGCTCCGGATTATAGATGAGCGAGTAAATGATAGGATATGCCAGCGGAAGAAACGCCAAGAAGAGTATGATGCCGATATCAGTCGTCATCAGCTTCAGCTCCTTTATATATGATTTTATAAATATTCCCATATCAGTTCATTTTTATTTTCATGGTACACCATGATAAATCATGATGTACCATGTTAAATCATGCTAAATTCCCGCCATCAATTCAAAATTCTAAATTCTAAATTCTAAATTCTAAATTCTAAATTAATTAAGGAATATATACCGGTCTCTCAAATTCCTTCTTTATTCTCCACATCAGTGTCAGCGGCAACAACATATATACTATATATGCCACATACCACCAGCGTGAATACCAGATGTCAATGCCATTCAATGCCTGATCAATATAGATAAGGAAGTTGTAGCGAATCGGCATGACATAGCTGAAGATCGCAATTGCCCCATACATGCTTTCCACCGGGAAAGAGAATGCTGCCAAGGAGAAGGAGAGTATGCCCAAGAGCGAACAAACGGAAAGACTGAATCGCAGGTTTGGCAAAACTCCGAAGAAGAACACTGCCATTGCTTGGCATGCCACTACATACATGAGTTCTGAGACTGTAAACCAGAACCAGCTTCCATGCATAGGATACCCTTGCCAGAAATAGAGCCAAGACTCCATGAAGAGAATCATAATCCACCATCCGATGGTCTGAGGCAAGATCTTAGCCGCGATTGCCTTATAGATATTTCCTCCTGCCATGCGCATCAGCTTAGGAGAAGTGCCATATTTGATTTCCTCTCCAAGTGAGAAGCAGACCATCAGCATGATCATCAGCTGGAACACGCAAGGCACAAACGAATTACACAGATATATCGCATAATTTAGTCCGGGGTTTCCGAGACCTCTGCTCACTATATTGACAGGTTGCATCATCGGCACTACCTCGTCGGCTGACAAGCCTGCCGTCTCTGCCACATTCAGCATGATTCCCGCCTTCGACATAAGCGCCGTGGTCTTAAACGACTTAAACAGCAGAGATGCCGGCACGAAATAGGTCATGTTGGTATAGAACGTTATCGTCGGCCCTTTGCCCGAGAGAAGGTCTTGCTCAAAGTTTTCAGGAATCATGAAGAATCCGAAAATCTTCCCTTCCTGCATCTTATGGCGCGCCTCCGTGTAGGAGTTGCTTTGGTCTACGAGATCTACCATCTGCAACGACCCCAAATTCTGGGTGATTTCCCTTGATAGGGCAGTTCCGTCTTTGTCTACGATGGCAGCCGGCACCTTGTCGGGGAGACCTGACTCCATCATATTAGTGAGCAGCAGCATCAGAAAGAGGGGCAGCACAAACATGGCAACCCAATAGATCGGGCGCCCGGTCAGTTGTATGACCGACCTTTTGAATATTTGCTTGAATCCACTCATATCAGTTTTGTTTATATTGTTTAATAAGTTTAGTGTGGTTTATGAATTTAAATATCCGATTCCCCTAAACCTCTTACCCTCCCATGCGCCTATTAAACCTCCTAAACTTATTAAACCTCCTAAACTTATTAAACCTCCTAAACTTATTAAACTTATTTCTCGACTCCAAGATAAACCACGCTCATGCCGGGTCGGAAATTTTCTATCTTTTTTGCAGGGCGTGCCTTCAATTGGAATGTGCGTGCGTCATAGTCACCTGTAGATTTGGTTGCCTGCCAGTTGGCGTAGGTGCCGAGGTCGCGGATATAGAACACTGTCATCACTTCCTCCTTGTCAAGAGCCGGAATCTTAACGCGGATCTTTGTCCCTTCTGTGATATCTTTAAGAAGCGTCTCACGCACATTGAAGACTGCGTGGTCATCATCTTTCTGAAGATTCATGATAGGAGCTCCGGTAGCTACAAGTTCGCTGACATTGGGATATATCACAGTGATTACTCCATCTTCAGGAGCAAGAAGATACTGGTCTTCAAGGATAGCTCCTACTTCTTCAACGCCCCCTTTAGCCACCTTCACCATTGAAGCGGCAGCCGCCTTGTCTTCTGCTTGCGGACCTGCAAGTGCAAGTTCATACTGACTGCGGGCTGCAGCCTCGCCGGCCTTGGCTGCGTCGTAGGCTGCTTTTGCCTCATCACGTTTCTGCTCGCTTACGACACCTTTCTTAAATAGGTTTTCCATACGCTCATAGGTTTTCTTTGCAATCCCTGTAGCAGCTGCTGCCTGGTTCATCACGTCGCGTGCCGAATTGATGATCTGCTTGCGGGTGCCGGCATCCACCTTGCGGTCGGTAGCCTTAGATGCCTCTTCCATTGCCTCTGCCTGAGCAAGACGCGCTTCTACGAGAGATGAATGGATATGCACCAGTGTATCCCCTGCCTTGACGCGCTGGCCCTCTTCTACGTAGAGATTGGTGATGCGCCCGGGAAGTTTGCCGGAAATCCTCACTTCTGTAGCCTCCCCCATACCCTGAATGGTATCAGGAGCCGGCTTAATGAATATAAAACCTACCACTGCCATAGCTGCAACGATGAGCAGGACTACGACTATAGTAAAAATCAGAGACTTTTCTTTTGCGCTCACTTCAGTGGGGTCAGGAGCGGGGACGGAGTAATTATTATGCTGTTCCATAAGGCTATATTTTTAATATGAGTTATAAGAGTTAAAATTCAAAATTCAAAATTCAAAATTATTTCAGCGTTCCCGTCACTTTGCTCAGATAAGTGTGGCAAAGGCGGATTCCGATTTGAGCGTCAATTACTTCTGATTTAGCTTTCAGCCATGCTGTCTGGGCAGCAAGGACATCATCTGTGGTGAGCACTCCTTCCTTAAATGCATATTGCGCATTCTGTAGATTTTCCTGAGCGCTCTTCATATTGTTTTGAGTCATCGAGTAGGTCTTGAACGCTTCATTGTAGCTATATTCTGCCTGGCTCACCTGCAGGCTGACCTTCTCTTCCATATCCTCTAATAGGAGCTTTTGGGCTGCTGTCTGAGATTTTGCTGCCCGGTATTTGTTGTAGTTGCCACCCCAGTGCCAAAGTGGGACTGTCAACATGGCTCCCACTGAGAATCCACCGCCGAATTTCTTTTCAAAACCATCGATGACATTCGGGTTTGAGAATGAATAAGCTCCGAACGCAGCTACTTTAGGAAGCATCGAAGAGAGTGAGAGATTCTCCTTGCTCTTCATAAGGTCGATGCCTTTGCGCAAGACGTCGAGATCGGCTCGGTTAGCATAGACATCCTGCATATTTGTGTTTGGCATCGACATGTCTGCTCCCAAATCTTCAGAAGCCTCATCGCTCAATGTCATCTGAGTGTCGACCGGAAGGCCACAGATCTGCGCAAGGGCCATGCGAGATAGGGAAAGACCATTGTCTACCTTCGTCAGCATAATGCAAGCCTCATTATATTTCACTTCCACATTAAGCACATCCGACCGTGTGGCTACCCCCTCATTTTTCATGTCAATCACACTTTGGCGGAGCGAATCCACGAGATTTACGAAACTTTGGGCGAGATTCCTTTTTTCTACAAGCGAGACCACCTGCCAGTATGCCTCATCCACATTAAGAAGAACATCCTGCTCAGCTTGATCTTTCAGGGAGCGGGCAATGCTCTCGCCATGCTTTGCAATCTGATTGAGCGCACGAATCGAACCGCCGAGATATATCGGCTGCGTAAGGGTGAATGCACCGAAGAATACATTGCGAGTATCAAACTCCATAGCCTCCTTTGGGATCACAGCCACTTCGCTGGGGATTGGCTGGCCGTTGGCTGGGTTCATTACAGGCTTTCCATCCGCACCCACGACCAGATTATAGTTGTAGCTCATGGTCTTGGGGTCGAATGTCATTGTAGGGAGTTTTGCATCTTCTCCGAGAAGTGAAATCTGGCGTTGGTTGTGCATATAGCCTCCTGAGAAGTCTATTCCCGGAAGATAAGCAGCTTTGGCAGCATCCCGAAGATAGCCTGCCCCTCGTATATTCTCTTCAGCGATACGGATGGCCTTGTTGTTGCGGAGAGCCATGTTTCGGCAACTGTCGAGGCTTACGCCACCTTGGGCAAAGGCTGTCGTCGTGGCCGCCGTGGCAAGTATACTTAGCAGAATCTTTTTCATAGTAGAAATATAGTTATAAGAATCATTAGCTGTTTTTTACAATTTTAACATTGAAGTTGTTTAAACTTATTTTTTTATTAATATTTCGTCAGGTTTTCGAGCG
>CAMWLX010000256.1 GCA_947175225.1 uncultured Porphyromonadaceae bacterium | reverse complement strand
ATTGCGAATGCTACATTATAACGTAGATTTACGGAATTTACGTTGCAAATATATTGAAAAAAAACTTAATTTTACATAAATCACCCTGAAGGATAGACTCACCTCGGGGTGATTTATGAAAAACTGCTTATCTGATTACCATCTTCTTGCCATTGATGATATAGATACCAGGAGTGAGACGATCCTTAAGGTCGGAAGCTTTGGCGTTCTTGAAGAGCACCACACCGTCGAGACTGAGGACAGTGATGTCGTCGCCTGTAAGGACAGCATCTACGCCGGTCGGGTCGTCTTCAACTATAGAGCCATGGATCTCGACATCGTGAGCCGGCATTGTAGCAGGCACTTCTTCCTGCCATCCCTCAAACTTCATACCTGCTTCAACATCAGGAACAGGAATTTCAACCGGGCTTCCATATTCTATCATGTGTTCAAAGAAGACAACATCGTTGAGGTAGACTATGAGCAGATATTTGTTGATCTCGTATTCTCCCTTGATGACGATATCCTTGGCAGGCATTGTCTCCGGCACGTCTGTCCATCCGGTGAACGTGTAGCCTTCTTTCTCAGGAGCTTCAGGAGTTTCGATCTTATCGCCATATGCTACAGAGATGGTAGTGATAGTGTCATCGCCGATCATGAATGTCACCTGATATGGGTTGGCTGTATACTTGCTGTCGAATTCAAGATCTTGAGCAGGCATTGTAGCAGGAACATCTTTCCATCCGTCGAATGTGTAGCCTTCGCTTTCAGGAGCAGTCGGAACTGTGATTTCTGCACCGTATGCGAGAGTGCTTGTGTAAGCGAGTTCGCCATTGATGCGGAATGTGATGTTGTAGTAGTTCACGTCGTATACACCGGAGAACTCGAGGTCAGAAGCCGGCATTGTTGCAGGAACAATACCCCAACCGGAGAATGTATAGCCTTCCTTCTCAGATGCTTCCGGAGCTACGATTTCAGCGCCGTATTCAACCACCTGTTGTGCAAGAACCTCATCGCCAATCTTGAAGGTCAAGTTATAGGTATTGATAGAGAATGATCCGTTGACTTCAACGTCGTGAGCAGGAACTGTAGCAGGAACTTCATTCCAACCGAGGAATGTATGACCTTCCTTGACCGGATCTTCAGGAGCAACTATTGAGCTGCCATATTCTGCTTGGGCTGCGCTGATAATCTCTTCGCCAACTTTGAAGACAACAGCGTAAGTGTTGACTACGTAGTCACCGGTGAAGAGCAAGTCTTTAGCAGGCATTGTCTCGGGCACTACACCCCAACCGGAGAATGTATAGCCTTCCTTCTCAGAAGCTTCAGGAACACTGATCGGTGCTCCAAATTCAAGCTTTTCTGTTGATACCCTGTTGTTGGCAATATAGAATGAAATGGTATAAGTATTTATAATATACTTACCATTCACAACCACGTCACGTGCAGGCATTTCAGATGGGTAACCACCCCATCCTTCGAAAGTATAGCCTTCTTTGGCCGGTGCTTCAGGCTCAACCACTTCAACTTGGCTACCGTATGGGATCATATCAGAATAAACTACGTCTTCACCAACTTTAAAGGTAATGTTGTAATAGTTAACGTCGTATGTTCCTGTGAAATCAGTGTCAGCAGCAGGCATGGTAGCCGGAACTACACCCCAACCGGAGAATGTATAACCAAGCATCGGATCAACTTCAGGAGCTACGAGAGGAGTATTGTAGTCCACTGTGGCCTCTTCAACTACTTTGCCATCAAGAATGAATCGATAAGTATACTTATTTACAGTGAAGTCGCCTGACAATACAAGTTCATGAGCCGGCATTGTGGCAGGAACTTCGCCCCATCCGCTGAATGTATAACCTTCTCTCTCAGGAACAGGAGGCACGATCTCAGAACCATAGGGCTGCAAGCCAGCGAAGAATATTTCCTCTCCGATCTTGAAGATGAGCTGATATGGGTTAGGATCATAAGAACCGGAGATCACGAGATCGTTGGCAGGCATAGTAGCCGGGATTTCACCCCATCCTGCAAATGTGTTGCCTTCTTTTTCCGGAACATCCTTGTCAGCGGGAGCCTTGATCTCAGTGCCATATGCAAGCTGAGTAGTGTAGAAGGCTTCGCCATCGATGTCGAAGACGAGAGTGTAGACATTCACATCATATCCACCTGTTAATGCAAGGTCGGTTGCCGGCATTGTAGCAGGCACCATACCCCAGCCGGTGAAAGTGTGTCCCTCCTTAGCCGGAGCTGCAGGAGCTTCTATTGTAGCTCCATAAGGAAGAGAGCCTTCGAAGATTACCTCTTCGCCAATCTTGAATGAGATGTTGTAGTTGTTGACCAAATATGTACCTGAAATCACGAGATCGTTGGCAGGAACTGTAGGCACCACATCACCCCAACCGCTGAAAGAGTGACCTTCCTTAGCCGGAGCATCAACTACTGCCACCGGGCTGCCATATGCAAGCTTAGTAGTGAAGAAGTCTTCTCCATCGATACGGAAAGTGACATTGTAGACATTCACTGAATAGTCGCCAAGCACTTCGAGATCGGTAGCCGGCATTGTGGCAGGCACCATACCCCAGCCATTGAATGTATGTCCTTCCTTGACAGGAGCTTCAGGGGCAATGATCTCTGATCCGTAAGGGATCTCACCTTTATATAATACTTCATTGCCGATGCTGAACGTGATGGCATAGTTGTTGACGTTGTAAACACCAGCAACTACAAGGTTGTTAGCGGGCATTGTTTCCGGAAGATTAGTCCAACCGGAGAATGTGTGTCCTTCCTTGGCGGGAACAGTGAGATCTTCAATCTTAGAGCCATATGGGAGTTCAGTAGTGAAGAAGTCTTCCTCTCCGATACGGTATGTCAGAGCATATGAATTGACAGTGTAGTCACCTACGATCTCAAGGTCAGATGCCGGCATATTGTCCGGCACGATACCCCAACCGTTGAAAGTGTGACCCTCCTTAGCAGGGGCTTCAGGAGCGACTACTTCAGCACCATATGCAAGAACACCTTTATAAATCTCTTCATCACCAATCTTGAAGGTGACATTGTAGGTGTTCACAGTGTAGCTGCTGTCAAATTCGAGATCGTAAGCCGGCATGGAAGTTGGGATTTCACCCCAGCCATTGAAAGTGTAGCCTTCCTTAGCAGGAACTTCAGGAGCATTGATGGCAGTGTCGAAGACAACGTCGTCGGTAAGAATTACCACGCCATCAAGACGGAATGTCACTCTGTAGAAGTTTTCTGCGAAAGTGCCGCCGATTGTCATGTCAAATGCCGGCATTGTGGCAGGTATGTCACCCCAGCCGCTGAATGTGTGACCCACCTCAGTAGGTTCGGCGAGAGGAACTACGGTTGCGCCATATTCATATTCTTCCACTTTGTATGTCTGATTATCGACAACATAAGTGATAGTATATTTGCCGATTTCATAGTCTCCGTCGACTACTACATCATGTGCAGGCATTGTAGTCGGTGCATTCTTCCAGCCTGTGAACTTGTAGCCTTCTTTTGCAGGCGCTTCGGGAGCCGTAATCTCTGTGCCGCAGGCAATCTTGTTGCTGCTTATGATGTCACCGCCGATACGGAATGTGAGGTTGTACTTGTAGACGATGTATGAGCCGTTGAACTCGAGGTCCTTTGCGGGCATCACTGAAGGGATCTCACCAAAACCGCCAAATTCATATCCCTCTTTTTCCGGAGCATTGAAAACAGGCACTTCTGCCTGATATGCAACTTTCTGCTGGAAAGCAACTTCACCGTCAACCTTGTAAGTTACGTTATATTCGTTTACTGTATAGTCGCTTTCAAAAGCAAGATCCTTAGCAGGCATAGTTGCAGGCACATCGCCCCAGCCGTTGAATGTATAACCAATCTTCTCAGCGGCTTCAGGAGCTATGATTGAGCTGCCGTAAGTTACCTCTTCTGAGAGGATTTCCTCTCCTGCAAGCGTGAAGCTCAGCTTGTAAGAGTTGACTGTATATGTAGCGTGGATCTCAACATTGTGGTCGGGCATTGTCTCCGGAACATCACCCCATCCGTTGAATGTGTAGCCTTCTTTTTCGGGAGCTGCGGGAACCTCGATTGGAGCACCTACCAATACGTCAGCTGAAGAGATTTCTTCACCGTCAACCTTGAATGTGAGTTTGCATGTAAGCGGAATATATTCGCCGGTTATTGTCAAATCTTCAGCCGGCATAGTTGATGGGAGTTCAGCCCATCCTTCAAATTTATATCCGTTCTTTTCAGGGACAGATGGAGCTATGATAGTGCTACCGTAGACAACATCCTCAGAGAAGATAGACTCTCCGTCGAGTTCGAAGGTGAGCTTATAGGAGTTGATAGTGTAAGAACTGTACATTTCAATGTCATGAGCAGGCATAGTCTCCGGCACATCACCCCAGCCATTGAATGTGTAGCCCTCTTTTTCCGGAGTGTCAGGAACCTGAATTGGTGCGCCGTATTCCACTTGACCCTCCGAGATCACTTGGTTGTCTACCTTGAACGACAATAGATAAGAGTTGATGGTGTATGATCCGGAGATTTCAAGATCATGCGCCGGCATAGTCTCAGGAAGATCAGTCCAGCCGGCAAATGAATAGCCGACTTTTGCAGGAGCCTCGGGAGCCGCGATTTCGGCGTCACAGGCAACTTCTTCCTCAGCAACCTGCTCTCCATCGATGGAGAACACCACCTTATATATATTAGGGGCAAAGGTGGCAGTGACTTCGGTGTCGCCTTCAACAGTTAAGGATAGCGTTTCGTCAGTGTCGCCGGTGCTCCAGGCTTCAAAGTGATATCCTTCTCCGGCAACCGCCTTGAGGGTGAGCTCTGAGTCAAAGGCGTAGAGTCCGTCGGTGAATTCAACGCTTCCTTTCCCTTCAGTAATTACAGCCACGTTGTAGAAGCATGTCATCTCGTAGGGACTGGAAGGCATGCCGACACGTGTGTCTGCTTTGAACTCGAAGTCACTTCCGTCCACAGCCTTCAATACGGTGGTGGCAGTGTCGCCCTCTTCCTTGCTGCGGAGGAGGAATTCAATTTTTTCACCGGTTGCTTCGTTGCTTCTGATACGCATGTAGAGACAGGATTCTGTCTCAGACAAGGTAAGCTTTTCTGCAACCCCGCGGCATTCGTCGTCGACGAATGCGCCGATCTCATACTTTTCAAGATCTTCCAGATTCTTGTCTGCAAGACTGAAATAGAGACTCATGTCGTAGCGAAAATCTGCTGGATTCAAGCCCCAAGATTCATCAGACTTTAGCCCGGCAAATGCCGACACGCACAGGGCCATGAGGAGCACGGCCGCTGCAAGCATCTTGCTGTTTAATCTTTTTGTAAACATGAATGAATAATAGTAGGTTAATAAAAAATCATTAATAAAAAACTCTCATATTAAT
>CAMWLX010000255.1 GCA_947175225.1 uncultured Porphyromonadaceae bacterium | reverse complement strand
AAGCTGACGAAATCTTAATAAAAAAATAAGTCGAAACAACTTCAATATGAGAAAAGCTGCAATCTTTATCTTGGCCATATTTTTCATTTCTATGGCTATCTCCGGAAAAGTGAGTAGAAAAACCCTAACCATTTTCGAGAATGAAGCTCCGGAAACTGAAACCATTGCTTCTGAGACAATGGAATTTGTCTATGACTATTCATGCTGTATTGACACAACCGGTCAATTGGAAGACAATTTTATTTCCGACCGAATGCTGCTCCAAATCGGGCCAGACAATCTTTCGAAGTTCTCAAGCTATAAGAATCTTACAGTCGATTCTCTTCTGATGAACCTTACTCCTGAGCAGGTAGGAGAGGCTGCAATGTCTGGCAAACTATCAAATGGTGAATTTATGACTATTTTCAAGAATTATCCTGATGGCAAACTGACACACACAGAGAAAATTTGCATGGATTGGTTTAAGTATCAAGAAGATATACCGGAACTTGAATGGGAACTGACTGATAGTGTGATAAATGTGCTTGGATATGAATGCCGGTCGGCAGTATGCAACTATCGTGGACGCGAATGGACAGCTTTTTATTCAGAGGAAATTCCTCTGATGGAGGGTCCATGGAAATTGCACGGACTTCCGGGACTCATTATGAAAGCTTCCGACAAAGATGGGCACTATCTATTTGAATGCATAGGAATAAAATCCTCAGCCTCTCGTCCGATCACCATTTATAAAGTGCCATTTAACACTACAAATCGTCACAAATATTACGATGCCAAACATCGATACGACATTAATCCGTATGCTTATTTTGAGGCTGGAGGTCATGGACATATCACGGTGACTGACCAAGATGGAAATCCGAGTCTCGACGCATACGATCCGGTTGAATTGCAGTATGATTACATTGAACGAGACTGGAGAAAATGAAAAGATTCATTTATTTTTTAACAATACTATTTTTTTGGTTGCTGTCTGCTAAGGCAGCAATCCCGGAAAAGGTATCGGGTACTATTGTAGATGGAGAAACCCAAGAACCGATAGTGGGGGTAGTGGTGCAATCTCTCAATAGTCAAGGGAAAGCCACTTCGTTTGCTTCCTCTGATGCAAAGGGATCATTTTCCATAAAAATCTCGGACTCCACTGATTCTGTCTCCTTCCGCTGCATGGGTTATGAAACTCTGAAGCTTCCCAAAGATTATTCTTTCAAAAATGGGGTAGTGCTATGGCAGAAAGCCACTCAGTTGAAAGATGTGATAGTGGAGGCACCTGATATTTATGCCAAAGGAGATACCCTTGTGTTCAATGTTTCCCGATATGCCAATGCGTCAGATAATGCTATAATAGATGTGATCAAGCGATTGCCCGGAATCAAAGTGGAGGATGACGGGACTATCAAATATCAAGGGAAACCGATCAATAAATTCTACATTGACGGTGATGATATCCTCGGAGGTCAATACGGGCTCGCTACCAACAATATCTCACACAAAGACGTAAAGTCGGTGGAGGTAATGGAAAATCATCAACCGGTCAAGGCTCTTGAAGGTATCGATTTCCCCGAAGAAGCCGGAATCAATATCAAGCTGAATGAGGGAGCCAAGGGTAAATGGGTAGGAGTGGCTAAGGCTGCCACAGGTGTGCAACCGTTGCTTTATGATGGTTCGCTTTATGCTATGCGCCTTGCATCTAAGGTTAATAATATCCTGACATTTAGAGCAGGAAACACAGGATGGAATCCTGGTGAGCAGATCTTGGAACATGATTTCAATGATATGTCTTTTACAGGATATTCAGAGTCATTATGGCGCGAATACATAGCTGCTGACTTAGTTAATGCTCCCCTCAATGAGAAGCGCACTCGCGACAATCTCTCGTGGCTCGCCAACTCAATTACTGCGTGGAAGCGAGGTGATACGTCAATGAGATTGAAACTGAATTATGTCGGCGAAAGACTTGATTATAATTCAGGACTTCATACCGACTATTTCAGTCAGTCCATTCCCGAATTCTTTCAAAACAGCGGTTTGCGCACGAAGAGTCATGATGTTACGGCTCAGTTTAATGCGCAAGTTAACAAGAAGGGTTATTTCCTAAAGGAGAAATTTACAGTAGATGGATTATGGGAAAATTCAACATCATCCATTTCCGGATCTTTTGATCTTGACCAGCGGGTACGTCGACGCAATCTGTCTGCCAACAACGACCTGAAACTCGTAAAACGCAATGACAAGAAACTTTTTGAACTTACATCACGCAATTCATTCTCTTATCGTCCCGACCGGCTTATTGTCTGCGGAGAGGAAGATGCAACGCAAACAATCGGTACTACAGATTTCCGAAGTACTACGGAATCACGTTGGGGTAAGTTTGGGAGATTTTGGAAGTTTTATCTTAATGGTGGAATTGATCTGAATTATCATAAGATAGATTTGTCGCTGAGAGGATTGGATTCGTTTGACAATGATGATGAAATCAAGTCTTTCCTTTCGAATTTATATGCTACTCCACAGCTTGATTTCGAGCGGAGGGGATGGCTGCTGTCTATGAAAATTCCTGTGAAATGGTTGTACCAAACTGTAAATGGGGAGCATGACTTTATCAATCTTTTGCCAAGGATATATGTGCGAAAGCACATGACAGCGAAGAGTGAGATTTCGGCTTCTTTGTCATATCAGCTGGATTCTCCGCAGGCATATATGTATGTTATGGCGCCAGTGCTTTCTGACTATCGCAATCTTTTTATTGCTAATGATATTGATCGGTATTCTAAAAATGTATCATCTACTATGAGTTACAAATATCGCAATCCATTGTCTTCATTCTTTGTCAACGCATCGTTGACATATAATTACAGTCGCAGTTCGATAATGTCAAATCAGTTGTTTATTGACGATTTCATTGTTACTACATATGCCGATAAACTCTCTTCCGGCAATTCTTGGTATCTTACCGGGGGTATCAGCAAGGGATTGGGACATAGCCGTATGGTGGTAGGATGCGATATGAGTGGCGCAACGATCGCAGCTTCGTCAATGCGTGATAATGTGGTGGAGAACTATAGACAAAAGAACATAACCGTAAAACCATATTTTAAGGGAAGTCTCTGCAAATGGTTTTCGATGAATTATGAAGCATACTATGGATTCTCCTGTCTTAGAATTGGCGATATAGATAATACTACCCGGTCATTCAATCAGAAACTGTATGGAACATTGATGCCTCATGACCGTTGGCAATTCACCTTTGGTGCCGAACATTTCCTGACTAAATTTTCGGAAGGAAACTCTAAAAATCTCATTCTTTTGGATGCCTCGGCAGTTTGGCACTTAAATAATAAGATACGCCTGTCGATTAATGCAAATAATTTGCTCAATCATCGCCAATATCAGTACGTGACCTACGGCACACTATCCCGAACCGAGCATTCCTTCCGCATCCGCCCCCGCAACATCCTCCTCACTCTCCAATACCGATTCTAAAACTTCCTCTCCATGCGCTCCGCGCGAGTTTCAAACAACTGCTATTAAAGTGGGCAAGAACCGTAAAAATAAGTTGAAACTACTTCATTTTTTGCAGAATAATGAAAAAATCATTATATTTGCGAGAAAAATAAGAATTATGACAGAAACAGTTGGATTTGATTTTGAGGATATAAAACGACAACGTGAGGATTATCCTAACTATTATTACATAGGGCAGAGAGTATTTTTTAGGCTCCATTTTTTTATGAGATGGAGCCATAGTTGTTTCGTTATGATAATTTGATTTTAGATATGTTGATTTTGATTGCTGAGTCGAAGACGATGGATGATCGGGAGTTGCCGATAAGTCATGATATATATGAATCGAATAAGCCTGTAGGGGAAGAGCAGGCTGATGTAATTATAGCGCATGTGGCGACTTTGAATGCTTCGGATATTGCTGAGATTGTAAAGATTAGTCTTCCTATGGCGGCAAAAGTGTCGAGGATGGCATACGAGTTCCCAAATAAACTATTAGGTCAGAGGGCTATAGAATCATTTACCGGGGTTGTGTTCAAATCGTTTGATTATCCATCCCTTTCTTCAGAAGAAAAGCAGCGTGCTTCGGATAATATAAGGATTATTTCATCTCTCTACGGTTGGCTTTGTCCGAATGATATTATCAAGCCATATAGGTTTGATTTTACCACACCAATTGCTCCGGATGACAAGGCGTTATATGTATTTTGGCGTAAGGAGGTGACATTAGAGTTGGTAAGGTATTTGCAAGAGAGGGGAGAGACATCCATACTTAATCTTTTGCCGGGGGATGCTGCCAAATGCATTGATTGGAAACTTGTCAAAAGTTTTGCCAAGGTTTGGAAAGTAGATTTCAAGGAGCCAAAGGATGGCAGTGGATGGCGCACACCGAATGCCGGAAAACTGAAAGCCCTTCGCGGAGAACTGCTAAGGGACATCATAACTCAAGACATCACAAGTCCAACCGAGCTGCTGATTCATACTACGGAAACAATGATTCCCTTGGGCACTGTCGACTATCCGGACCACATTGCTTTTTGTGTATGATCCCTGTGCTCTTGTTGTGATAGCCTGATTATTGTTGACTCTCATATAATAATACTGAGACTATCTGCCAGTTCTGAGACTCTGAAAGAGAGATCAGAGTCTAATTTCCCCAAAATCCTTACATCAAAAGAAATTGATAATGTTAGGCGCGAGAACAAGCATCATCGGACTTCGTCCTTTTCGCTTTGCTCAGAACTGTCAGATTATCACAGAATTTTTTTTATTTAAGTTGACATTTGGAAGCTTGATAATTATTGTATGTTAGACTGATCATTGAATCTATTATAATAAAAATTCTGAGCTAATCTGCCAGTTCTGAGACTCTGAAAGAGAGATCTGTGCCTAATTTACTTAAATTCCTTATGTCATAGGAATCTGATTATGTTTAGGCGCAGGAACAAGCATCATCGGACTACGTCCTCTTCGCTTTGCTCAGAACTGTCAGATTTTCACAGAATTTTTTTATTCAAGCTTACTTATAGTAGCCTTATAATTATTGTTTGAAAGACACAACATCAGACGCAAGGTCAACATTCAGAATTACGGGATTCATCCTTACTCCAGATGTCAGGAATGCAAAAAGTATTAACCTGTATTTCCGTGTAAAATAATAGTTAGAATAGTCATTTTCGAATAGTTTGGATATTTATTTCATTACAACTCGTGACCGATACAGAGGACAGGGAGTAGGCACCAATGAAAAGAATCGATTTAGCTCAATCTTTCCACATTGATATATTATACCCTAAAGAGTATAATTTGGATATAAAACAATAATTTTATACCCTTTATGGTGTAGAATGAAATATTTTTATTATCTTTGTACCCAAAAGGGTATATTATGACAGC
>CAMWLX010000254.1 GCA_947175225.1 uncultured Porphyromonadaceae bacterium | reverse complement strand
TCGCTGAGGAGCTTGACCTCCCCGTCGGGACTGTCAAGAGCCGCATCTTCTTCGCTCGCAAGAGACTCCGCGAGCAGTTGGCGGACTTCGCGTATTAATTGAGAATTGAGAATTGAGAATTTTGAATTTAGAATTCTTTTTTGGATGCCCTGAAATTGAAAGACACATTACACTATATACGATACACACTATATGCTATATTGCAAAGATATATTGCACTGGAATACTTTGAAAAACACACAGCCTTGATCTGATACTTGGAAGACACACTGAAAGATACTTTGAATTTGCCTTAATCGAAATTTGATGCTTGAAAAGACACACTTAAGATAATACTGAAAAACACATAGAGTCCTTAATCTGATTTACAATATATATACTCCTTAATCGAAAAATAATACTGTGAAAAAAAATGCTCCTGAATTCTTTTCGAGTTCAGGAGCATTTTTTTACCTTTTGCCAATGCGGGACGCGCACGGAGTGCGCTAACTACTCTGAGGATTCTTGAATTCTTTGGGAAGATTTATTTGAACCGCATTGTACGAGGCGTATAGGTTTTGTGTTATTTCTTTTTGGCTTCGAAGCCGGCGGTGTGGACTGCGTCGATGATGGCTGCGTGGTCGACAGCACCGTCGACAGTGGCGAGTCCTGCGTGTAGGTCTACTTCGACGGTGTCAACGCCGGCTACTGCTGCGATGGCTTTCTTTACTGCGTTCTGGCAGTGGGGACAGTTCATCCCCGTGATGATGTATTCCTGTGTCATATCTGTATGTGTATTTGTTTTTGGATTATAAAATCTGCGTATTAGTGAATATATCAGCAATCCTGCAAGTATGGCAGAGCATATCGTGGAGAATGTGCTGAATTCATGATGGCATGCCCCTTGCATCGCCGCGTCATGGCCTATAGCAAACCAACGGGCAGGCATCAGATAGTCTATGGCCAGCCCCATTGCCATCGCTCCGACGATGATCGAGCCGAGATAGACTGTAGCAGCCCTTCTCCCCATCTCACGCGAAATAAGGGTAAATGAGGCAAAATTAGCTGCGGGACCGGCCATCAACAATACAAATGCTGTGCCGGGGGAAAGACCCTTCAGTATAAGCGAAAGCGCAATTGGAATCGAACCGGTGGCGCATACATACATCGGGACTGCCACTATCAGGGCTATAATCATCGATACGATAGGTTTATTGCCAAGAATAGCGAAGAAATCAGCGGGGACATAGACTGTAATAAGGGCTGCAATTATGAGTCCAACAGTTAACCATAGACCTATACTCCCTACAAGATCCACGAAACCATATCGCAAGGAAGCTACGATCTTTCCTGCAAATGTAGATGGACGCTCCTCAACTGCATCCGGAGCCACCGTACAAGCCTCAGTTTCTTCTGAATTACGTTCTGTGGTGCCAACTGCCGCTCCCCCGAAAACAGCAGTCACAAGAGCAGCTATGGGGCGCATTACGGCAAATGCCGGACCAAGCAGCGACCATGTGGCGGCGATGGAATCCACCCCGGTTTGGGGCGTGGAGATAAGGAATGCGGATGAAGCGGCACGAGACGCTCCATTTCTGCGCATTGCGATAGCAGTTGGAAGTACGCCGCAGGAGCAAAGAGGCAGAGGCACGCCTATAAGGGCAGCCTTCACAACGGTACCCAATGAATTGCCGGAAAGATGGCGGGCGAAAGTCTCACGCGACACGAAAGCATGTAGCAATCCTGCTATCAGGAATCCCAACAAGATATACGGAGACATCTCATTGAGCATATACAAAAGGGAGTCAAAAAAATCCATAGTAATGATGTTCTGTTAATAATTCAGATACAAAATTACTACGGATTGCTTTAAAATGCATTATAGATTTCTGCCAATCTGTTATACGTCCGGGAGTGGGGTGCGGATACCGATTTCTCGGAATTGAGTCGGGGTCATGCCTGTGGCTTGCTTGAAGCGGGTGCTCAAGTGAGGGACTGAGGAAAAACCGGTCACGTATGCTATTTCGCTCAAAGGAAACTGATCGTCGAGGAGCAATTCCTTGATGCGCTCTATGCGCAGTGCAGTGAAATAGTTTTCTATGGTACGCCCCTCCACGGAGGCAAAAATTCGCGACAAGTTGCGGAAAGACATGTGCAAAGAGTCTTGAAGCACCGCAACAATATCAGACCTCACCCCTTCTCCGTCACGAGACAACTCCATCAGCTTAGCCTTGATTTCAGCGACAATCGTCTCTTCACGTGACCGTATCACCTCGAATCCTTCCTTGTGCAGCTCTGCATCAAGATGGTCAATCACCGTATCCGGAGGATTACCCTCTACCGTCACTGAACCTAACTCGACACGGAGCAGGTTCAGTTCAGGTATTCGGGAAGTTACCTCAGCCACCTTTGCCACGCAGTGGCGGCAAACCATATTCTTAATCCTGATTTTCATTTAAATTTCGCAGGCTCAACTTATGGGTGATAGGGTTATGGGTTATAATAATTATTATTTAAAGAGCTGGGGAAGGAATTCAGTGAGGTATATGCGCCAGTTTTTCCAGATATGACCATCCGGGCTTTCCCGGTATATGTACTTGTATCCCTTGTCGTCGAGCATCTTGCGGTATTCCTTGTTGGCGTCATATAGGAAGTCCTTGTCGCCGATGGCAATCCAGTAGAGCTTCGGAGCATTGGAGAACTGCTTTGCAAGCTTTTGGTCAAGGTTGTCATAGATGGGAGAGGTTGTGCCGTCATGCGGAAGTATAGCTGCTGAGAACAGACCAACATAGTCAAACATATCGGGATATTCCTTTGAGATATGGAGCGAGTGGAAGCCACCCATTGAGAGGCCGGCGATCGCACGATGCTGTTTGTCAGCGATGGTGCGGTAGTTGGTGTCTACATACTTCACCACGTCGGGGAAATGCTGTTCGAATGTGCCGTCCATTGTCTTCGGAAGCTGGGTTGTGGGAGGCGCAAAACCAAGGCTTGTCTCACCCGGAGCACCCTCCATGGCAACGTTGCCGTTGGTCATCACTACAATCATCGGCTCTGCCTCGCCGCGGGCTATCATGTTATCGAGGATCTGCGTCGCGCGTCCAAGTTCCGACCAGGCGTTCTCGTCGCCACCCATTCCGTGGAGAAGGTAGAACACGGGATAGCGCTTGTCGCCCTTCTCATACCCCGGGGGAGTATAGATGGTCATACGGCGATCCATTCCGAGTGTCGGACTGTCGTACCAGACTTTCGATACCGTACCGTGTGGAACGTCGTTGACTTTGAAGTAATCTGCATAGTCACCGCCTACCAAAAACACGTTGGTTATGGTGGCGGTGTCCCGGATCTGGAACACATTTGAAGGATCAGGCATCTTCTGGCCATCTACTATAAAAGAATAGGAATAGAGTTCAGGAGAGAGCACCTCAGTAGTGAATTCCCACACACCCTCGGAGTTCTTCACGAGATCTGCAGAGCCCGGAGCATCAAATTTGCCATAGGGCGTGTCCATCTGCACCGGAGCAAGGAAGTCGCCTGTCACTTGCACTTTCTTGGCATCGGGAGCCTTGAAACGGAAAGTCACTGTGTTGTCGGGATTTACTTCAGGAGAGACAATCTGGGAGAATCCCCAGAGAGCCTGCTGGGCATTGCAGGCAAGAGCTGCGAGCAAGATAAACGATAACAATAATAATTTCTTCATGATATTATAAGTAATTGTATATTTATATAACAAATTTATTAAACTATCTATTGCGAAGGTAATCGTTTTGAACATGATTGGCATAAAAAGCGTTGAAATCACAAACTTAAATTGATTTATACTATGAAAACAAAGATTATTGCTACCGCACTCGCCGCATTTGGCGCAGTGATGATGTGTAGTCCGGTTTCGGCTGCTCCGAAGGCAAAGGCAGCGAAGGATAGTGAAGTAAAGCAAGAAAGCCTCTTCCAGAAAGGAAAGAAAGCCGTCGTGGATGCCGCACATGTAGTGGCAGACAAATCTGTCGAAGTTTACGGTGAGGCCAAGGATGGCACGGTGAAGACCGCAGAGAAGGTGGCTGACAAGTCTGTGGAAGTCTACGGCAAGGCTAAGGAAGGCACCGTAGAGACTGCCGAGAAGGTGGCTGACAAGTCTGTAGAAGTATACGGCAAGGCTAAGGAAGGCACCGTGGAGACCGCCGAGAAGGTTGCCGATAAGTCTGTGGAAGTCTACGGCAATACCAAGGAAGCTACAGTTGAAACAGCCGAAAAGGTAGCCGACAAGTCCGTTGAAATCTATGGAAAAGCCAAAGATGGAACTGTGAAAGTATCAAAAAACATTTTCCAGAAGACCAAGCAGTTCTTCAAGAAGATATTCTGAAAAACAAACCATTGCCTATCCACCAAGCATAGCATACCGCCATCGGAATGACCTGCATGTCATCCCGATGGCGATTTTATATGCGTTCCCACCGCCTTACGGATCCCTGCGAGAAATAAGATTTGCATAATCCACGAAAAACCATTATTTTTGCATTATGGAAAAATATCTGGAACCCTCAAGGGATGAGATCGTGATGGCTTTCGTCGCTTCCTGCATCGAATCGGTTGCGGACCGGCTTGGTGTCGGCTACCGAGAGATATTCGAAAGAATGGAAAAGGTAGGGCTGATAGATGAATACATCTATCCCTGTTACGAGACACTTCATTCCGAGAGCCGCGAAAACCTTACCAAAAGCCTCATCGAAACCCTGAATCGATGGGAAAAAGAGACAAATGCCTGATTATGGACAAGATTGAAGTATATCATGCCGGAACCGACCGGGTTGAGAGACCAGATTGTAGGTATGGACGGGCAGACCTTGATTTCGGACAAGGTTTCTATTTGACAGACATATATGATCAGGCCTATAATTTCGCCATCGCCAAATCCAGGGAAAGGAGATGCGATCCCCTTATAAATGTCTACCTTCTGGATAGGAAAGCCATCCTCGAAGAATCCCGGAGTCTAATTTTTGACAGATATGATGAGGATTGGCTTGAATTCATTGTAGAATGCAGAAGTGGTGGCAATATCTGGAAAGAATATGACTATATCGAAGGTGGGGTAGCCGATGACCGGGTCATCGATACCGTAAACATGTATATCCAAGGATTCATAGATCGAGATCGGGCATTGAATAATCTGCGGTATCTAAGACCCAACAACCAGATTTGTATTCTGAATCAGAAATTGCTTGATAAGCATCTCAAATTTAAAGAATGCCTGAAAATAGATTAATATTATGGATTATTACAACAAAACTTTAAAGGATATCCTCCGTTGGAGTCGTATGGGAGCTATTGCATGCCGTATAGCCGACAAACTGTCTATATCTCCATTGCAGGCATTGAAGGATTTCTACCGAAGTGAGACCTGTAAGAAATTCCATGATAGAGCCACCAAACT
>CAMWLX010000253.1 GCA_947175225.1 uncultured Porphyromonadaceae bacterium | reverse complement strand
ACCGTGACTATGCCGGACGGTATGCGATGGAGAGAAGGAAGGTCTTCCTCATAGGGGCCAATTTCGATGAGGCAAAGGACAATCGGGGTCTGAAGTACAAAATCGAGGAGCTGTAGTAAGTAAGAACATCAATAAAGCGGGCTATAATTGATTTTATCCAATTATAGCCCGCTTTATTGATGGTTTTTTATTTACAGATGAGGAATTTCATCCAAAAATATCCAATTTTTAAGCCTACCAGATGGAGCTCAGCTGGCGGTATTCAACTCCGGATACGCCGGAGATGATGTTGTAGCTTTCGATCGGGAAGACGATGTTGGTCATGCAGGTGGCGCCGCCTGTGCTGAAGAGCTCTACGGATGAGCGGTCAACTACAACATGGATTTCCATTTCGTCTCCTTCGCAGTTGAGTGGAGCTGAGATGCTGGGCACGGAGAAGAGGTTGTTGAATCTCACTTCGCCTGTAGCAGAAGTGCGCTTGGCGATGAGCATCTTCTCCGTACCGTTCACTTCAAACTCCAGATACTGTCCCTTGGTGTTTTCAAGGCGGAAAGTGGATGTTTCATTAGTCTTTATTGTGAACTTAGCCTCATAAGCGTCAAGAGCACCTACATTGCCGTCTGCAGCCGATGTCCATGAGCCTGCGATTGCATCAAGTTCGCTGACCACCGGAGCTGCCAGAAGGGGAGAGCCGTTTACTTCCACAAGCTTCAGCTCATGAGGAAGCGTGAATGCTGAGCGCCAGGGGCTGCATGGCACATTGCCGCAATAGTTCCAGTTGTTCATCCAGCCGATCATGATCTTGCGGTCGCCGGTATTGCTCCAGGTCACGCCTGCGTAGTTGTCGGCACCATAATCAAGCCAGAGAGGATAGGCGAGGTCCATTGCCTTGAATTCCTTGCCGTCAAAGTCGCCTATGAAATACTCTATGCCTGAGCCGCCGGCAGGTCCGCCGGGATTGTTGCTTACGATGAGCACCCATTTCTCCTGCCCTTTATACTGA
This sequence comes from uncultured Porphyromonadaceae bacterium, assembly GCA_947175225.1. GTDB lineage: Bacteria > Bacteroidota > Bacteroidia > Bacteroidales > Muribaculaceae > Lepagella. The sequence continues at coordinate 4,415 of CAMWLX010000253.1, read as the reverse complement.
AGGGGGAAAAGGTCGGGGCATTCCCACTGACCGATATTGCTGCGGGCTGCGTCTGTGGTGAAAGTGGAGAGTTTCTCCCAGTTTTTGGCATCCTTTGAACCCCAGAACTCAATTTTGTGGTCCCATCCGAGGGCAAGCGACATCACCCATTGCTTTGTTGTCTCATGCCAGATCACCTTCGGGTCGCGGAAGTCACCGAGCACAGTATTGGCAATCACGGGATTTCCCTCATACTGAGTGAATGTCAGTCCTCCGTCGGTGCTGTATGCGAGGCACTGCTGTTGATGTTCACCGGAACCGGTGTAGAATGCAAGCATAGCGCCCTTGCCGAAACCGGCAGTATTATCCTTGTCTATGACAGCGCTGCCTGAGAATATGTCTCCCCATTCGTTGCGGAGCATAGCTACCGGTTTTTCCTCCCAGTGGATGAGATCGGTGGAAGTGGCATGCCCCCAGCTCATGTTGCCCCAATCATTGCCTTGCGGATTATATTGATAATACAGGTGATATACACCATCTACGTATACCATGCCGTTTGGGTCGTTTGTCCAGTTCTTTGCCGGTGTGTAGTGCACCTGAGGGCGGTACTGCTCGTTTCTGGAAGAGCTGACCTCAGTGCCTGGTTCCGGATTATCGGGAGTATTTGGGTTCTCGGTTTCCGTGCCGTTCACGTATGCGGGATGCGGATTCTTGTCGTCGTCGCAAGCAGTGGCAGCGAGCGCAAGAGCGGATGCGAGTATGATATTGAAAAGTTTCATTTGCGTTTTGCGTTATTGGAAATCCATGATATATCATAGATGATCCGATTTATTGATTTAGCGTGTCTTGAGATATTCGATTGAGTTCTTTGCGAGCTTGAGGACATTGCCCTGATATGGGTTGTTCTTAGGATAAGCTGCGATGTCAGGAGTGCCGTCAGCGTTCTTCAGAGAGAACTCGCAACCGCCGTTGCCGATGCAGAGCACAGTACCCTTGAAGTCAGTATTGCCCTGACGAGCTTCCCATACGTTGAGCTGAGATACCCAGTCAATCTGAGAGTCCCATGTGCCAAGAGGATAGATTCCGTATGTAGAAGTGATTGCATTGTAGCAAGCCTCATCCTGATTGCCGAGTCCTGTATAGATGGCAGGGAGGTTGAAGTAGAGACAGTTATGGTCTTCTGTCCAGCCTGCTCCCTTGAATGGAATGAGCTTGGTGCGGTCGGTCTCGATCACGTCCAGTCCCTTGAAGATTGGGTGTGTGGAGTGGTCTTTCTTGAAGCGGCTTCCCGGGTGTAGCTGCACAGCCATCATCCATGTGTCAGGATTCCATCCGCCGCGTCCGAGGCCGATGCTGCGGTCGTTGTTGCGGAGATCATCCATCGGAATGCGGCCGAGTGTTCCTACATATGCTGTCGCGTGGCTCCAGAGAAGGAGATTGCCGCCGTTCTTATACCATTCTGTCACGTATGGAGTAGCGTCGTTAACTACAGCGGGCATATCAAATACTTCGTTCTCAGGACGATCCTCAAGGTCGCGCATCCAGAAGAGCACACGGTAGGGCTCGAGGGTGTTAGCTGAGGTTATGTCGCCGAAATATACGTAGGATGCAGCGGGATATTCTGCCTTAAGCCATAGCCATGCGCATGCCTCGTCGTCATCGCCATTCTCGATAAGCTCCTCTTCAGTAGGATAGATGCTGAGGAAGCCAACTGCTGTCTTTCCAATTTTCATAGACCCGTATGCAGGAAGAGATTTCCCATCAGCGTTGGAAGCTACGATTTCGATGTTCCATTCCTCCCCTTCGGTTACTCCGGGAATCACATAGCTTGAAACCGAAGCATTGAGATTCTCAGTGATGGTGCGGCTTCCGGCAGTAGCCTTGAAAGCCTGTTCGGTGGCATCCGGTGATGGTATCCACTCTACGAGAGCGTCATATTGGGCGTTTGCTTTCTCAATCTGGGTGAGTGATATGCCGCTTACGGGTTCTGCCCCGTTGCGGGTATATGTCTTGATGACACCTGTCGAGAGATTCTTACCGTCAGTAAGCTTGAACACATATGTGAAAGGAACCTTTGTCTGGATGTTCTCGTGTGTGTAAGAGCCGGTGGATGATGTAGCGGAAGAAACTGTCTGTCCGTCGCGGAGGACAGTGATCTGCATGTCTTTGCCGTCGACACCGGTCCAGGACCATACGTATGAGTCGCCGACGAGTTCACCCTTGATGTTGTCGGCAGGGATGGGGGCGAGGATGGGAGCCACCACATCATAGTCTTTGTTCTGGCAGGCAGCCATGCCGAGAAGGCAGGCTGCGAGATATATCGATCTTTTCATTGTTGTTGGTTTAAAATGTTTAGGAGGTTTAAGGAGATTAAGAGGTTTAGGAAGTTTAAGGAGTTTTAATGGTTTAGGATATTTAAGGGGGATTATGTTTAGGTCTAATCTTAATGGATAAACAAATTAAACATCCTCAACCAAATAACCTATTTAAACCAAATTAATTGATAAACCGATTAAACCTCCTAAACCAAATTAACTTAATTAGTATCCTTTGTTCTGGACATAGAGTCCGGGAACGTAGTAGAGCTGGTTGTAAGGTACGGGATAGAATTCGTTTTTGTCGGCGGTGTAGTGGGCGCTTTCGTAGTATTTGCCGTAAGCCGTGCCGTCGTAGCTTGAATTCTTGGCCTTCTCGAAGTAGCTGTTGAGTGTTGTGGAAGCTATGCCCCAGCGGCGAAGGTCGAAGTAGCGGCTGCTTTCCATTGCCATTTCGAGGCGGCGTTCCATGCGTAGGCATTCGCGGGCATGTGCCTGGTCGCCGAAGCTGGAAGAAGAATAGAGCGAGATCTCGCAGAAGTCTTTTGCGTATGCGATATGCTTCTCTACTGAGTCTTTTGCACGCTGGCGGATGTCGTTGATGATGTCCATTGCTCCGTTGAGGTTGCCGAGCTCGATCATAGCCTCGGCACGCATCAGCATCACGTCAGTGTAGCGGAACACGTAGTCGTTCATTGCGAAAGCCTGCCATGAGCCTTCGAATGTCTCTCCGGCGCTACGCTGCGGAACGTCCTTGAGGGAAGTATAGTAGCCATAGTCGTTCGGAGTGCGGGAATTTGCAGTAGTCATCATATATTCACTCTCATACTTGTAAGGGAATGTCGGCATGCCTACAGTGTGGAACAAACGCGGATCCCATTTCTGAGAGTTTACATTGCCCATGACGGGATATGCACTGCTCTTGCTGTAGTTGTCGATCATGGGGAGACCATCCTGAGTCTTATAGGCATCAACGAGATCCTGTGAAGGTTTGTGGAAGTCCCAGCCGCACGACCACATGCCCCAGCAGCCGTTGAGCATGTTGCTCCAGTTAGCGCGTCCGAAGCGTGTGTTGTCTTCGGTGTATTGTGATGTCTGGACTGCGAAGATTGATTCCTTGCTATTTTTGTATTCCGGAAGGAAGATATCACCGAAATCCTCGAGGTAACCGTATTGTGAATTCGCTACGATATCAGTGTAATCGATCACCTTCTGCATGTAGTCCTTGTTGATGAAGTCTACGCCGTCGGTAGCCTCATATCCGTCGCCCCATGCGATTGTGAGGTAGCACTTGGCAAGGTAGGATGCAGCTGCAATCTTGTTGGCGCGGCCACCGCCGTCGGTCACTGTCTCTGGAAGGGCGTCGTATGCCATCTGGAATTCATTGATCACTTTTTCCCAGAGCTGCTCGTATGTGAACTGATTGTTGGGAGTTTTCTCCTGAAGGTTGTTTCTGAATACATTCTCGTCTACCCATGGAATCTGGCGGAACATGGTAAGAAGCTTGAAGTAGCTGTGGCCGCGGAGGAAGTGAACCTCACCTACGCGCTGGGCTGCCGTCTTTTCACCCAGTTTCTCTACTCCGTAGTCCTCGAGAGCCACAAGAGCGCGGTTGCAGCGTGAGATGTTGCAGTAGAGACGATACCAGAGTTCGTCGAGCTCACCCGGAGTGGATGTCAGTGTCGACCAGATTTCCATGGGGTGGTAGCCGGTGTCGGTAAGACCGCCGCCACCTTTCATGCAGTCGTCACTGCCGAGGTCGCCGTAGGGCCAGAGATTGAATGGGTAGGTAAACCAGCAGTCGCCGAGGGAGGCATATGCGGCATTTACCATCTTGTCAGGCTGAGAATAAGCCAGGTCACCGTCAACCACACCTGTCGGGGGAACGTCGATGAAATCGTTGCAGGCAGTAAGGCCGAGTGCAACAAGAGGGAGAATATATGATTTAAAAGATTTCATTTTATTTGCTGTTATATCGTTTAGTGTCGCAGGATCTATAAAGTTTACATAATTAAACCTTAAACTTTTTAAACCCTTAAACTTTATAAACTATTTTTAGAAATTAAGCTGCAGGCCGAAAGTGAATGAAGTCGGGATAGGATATGCCCAGTTGGGGTTCTC
>CAMWLX010000252.1 GCA_947175225.1 uncultured Porphyromonadaceae bacterium | reverse complement strand
TGCAGAGCCACCCGAATTCCAGAGAGCAAAAAGGCCTTCATAACTTCAGTCCTCCTTCCTTCCGGTCGATAATCGCGCTCTTTTCCATACCAGACGAAGACCGTTTCTTGATCTTAGGTGTCATTTCCTTTTGTCCGACATTCACTGCCTCCGATACGTAAACCTGGTTTTCTTTCTTTATCTGAGCCGTCTTCCATTTTCTGTAAGATTCGGGCACCTTCGGGCGGTACTTTTCAAACAGTGATCCGAAGCCTTGGAACAGGTCTGAGCGGTCGATGGCAGTCCCTTTCACAGCATCATTTATGGCAGCGAAGGCTGTCTGCCCAAACTCATTTTGAGGCATAAAACAACGAACCTCAAGAAAGTCAGGATTAGACTTCAGGTATTCGCAAGCCTCGGCGAGCCCTCGCTTCCCATTTAAGATAATGTGATAACGTCGAGCCATAATCGGGTAGACATTATTGCGTATCACCGATTCCATAAGGGTAAGGAAGTCGAGGGGATTTTCATAGACCATACAGGTCTGGTCTTTCCTGCGTTGTCCTACGGTGCTCATTCCGGCATCACCGATTTGTCGGAACACCTGTCCGTTGAAAGCCATGAAACTATCAGTATTCTCACCAACAGACATAGCTAAGACGCGCTCAGGTTTCTGACTCTTGACATGAGGCAATGAGCCTTCAAGAGTGTGGATTTTAACGTTATCCATTGACAGGCCGTATCGGTTCATCAGTCTTCCGAGTTCCCGATTTTTAGGATGGCAAGTATCCGTGAAATCCCATATCGGTCTGCTAATTGGCATATAGCCGAATGTTGGCGGAATACTATCGCGCTCTGTATAAAGTTTCTCCACAAGTGAGAATGCCATTCCGAAATTGTCACCTTCTGTCAACCTTGTTAACCCAAGTTTTTTGACAAGCTGTGATGCACTGCCATAGCAGTCCGGATTTTTCATAGCCCATTCGTTACGGGCGGTGTTCACGGTCAGTTCCCGACCATCAGGGAGAGCATAGTGTCTCAAAGCACGACGCTGAGAGTTGCAGACAAATCCGGCAGCCATACAGAGGTCATCGACCGGCACGATGGAGTCAAACTCCATTGCAGAAATTTTAATATTTTCCATATTCAAAGTTTTAATGATGAGTATTAAATTGTCCCAAAAGACCTTTTGCCCCTTAAAAATCCCCCTAACATTATCTTTATTTTTTCTTTTTTGGCGATTAGCGGGGCAACACTATTCTCCCTTTTGTAAAAAAGGATTTGGTTTGTAAGGAAAGGACTTTGGGACGTTTGGGTCAGAATAATATGGATAGGTTTAGCTCATAGCTAAATTCCAATGATTAAGGTTAGGCTCCTATCGTTTGTTGAGTTCATGGTTGGCGGAAGCAAGCTGCAAGGCAAGTTCTGCGTCAATCACAATCTTTCGGCCAACTTGGGTGATGGCCTTGTCTATTACTCCGCTTTTCTTAATACGGATTGCAGTTGCTTTGCTGCAACAGAAGATGTGACATATTCCGGCGATGCCGTAAACGTAACGTTTTTCCGATGGAGTCTCCTTGGTGGTTTCAGGATGGATGCTGGTGTCGGCTGTTTGTCGTGAGAGGAACAGTAGCTCTTCCCCGGTCATCTGCCACACCGGTTTTGATAGAAGATTTTCTATTTTCATGGGTGGAAATTTTTTAAGTGTGGGAAAAAGATCGATAAAGGAACGTAGGGCACTAAAGGAACAGAGGTCGCTAAAGAAACAGGAGTCGCTAAAGAAACAGGAGTCACTAAAGAAATAAAGGGTGATAAAGGCAACGTGGAGTATGGCCATACTCATTTTGTCCTCATGAGACTCTGCAAAATTACAATAGACTTTTCTTATGTGAAGAAAATCTGAACACTTTTCTTAAATAAAACGTGTGATTTTCTTTTTGCCCTGAAAAACTCAGAAATACAAAGTTGTAAGATCCAGCAAGTTGCTAAATTTAAGTTTCTGTGATATAATACTTTGCGGATTTTTTTGGCGAAGTGAGAAAATTTCAGTGTAACCGAAAAGGTGACGATTAGAAGTTCCTTTAAGCCAAAAAGGACATAGATAGAAGTTACCCCAACATGATAGTTGATGAAGATAAAAGATTAGATCCTTTATTTCTACCAGATATTATCAGACTTCGTATTGACAAAAAGTGTGACATGACACAAAAAATGTCAGTAAATATTAAAATGGAACGAGAGGGAGAAAAAGGCTTCAAATTCCCTTTTCTCCCTCTTAGTCTACAACATAAAATATTCAATTTGCTCACATATCAGCGTCATAGGAGGATACAGATGTTACTTGGTGCATTTATTGGAATAGTATATCCGATGTAAAGCTTGTGTCTATCCCATACGAATATTCGTTTTCTGCCAAGCCTTCAAATGTCAACATTGTCAGGAATATTGACTTATGAGACTTTAACGAATTTTGCAAACGCATACGCTTATTTTCAAGATTTTCAAGATATTTCTTTGAGATGGCAAATCTTCCCTTTGTGAATTTTATCTCAATGATATTGATTGCCTTGTCATTGCGGTCGATTAGCAAATCTATCTCAGCACCTGGTTGTCCGTCGGATGGCAGTGCACGCCATGAACATTCGCTTGTCAACACTCCTTGAATTCCCAACGCTCTTTTTATGAGATTTGTATGTTGGAGACACGTCCTTTCAAACGCATGACCGCTCCAATTATTATATTTCGATGTTCCTTGAATTTTTGACCAATAGTCTTCATCATAGAGCGTCTTCTTTGATAAAAACCGGAAATGAAACAATGTGAAGTTGTCTATTAACTGAAATAACGCATTTTTTGTCTTCGAACCAATAGCATTGTAACGTCGTATGAATCCGCTTGATTCAAGTTCCTCCAAATAAATCTTTATGCGGCCCGTATCCGGCAGTGATGTCTCACGTATTATTTCTTCGCGGGTCATTCCAACTTTTTTGTTGCCAAGTGCGGTAATCACCGCCATATATGGCTCCGGGTTCTTAAACAACGAGGAATATAGTTCCTTGAATTCATCTTTGAGCTTTGCTTCTCTTGCAAAGAACAGTGCGTTAATATTGGAAGCAAGACTCTGTCCCCGTTTTAGCAGTGACCAATAGTAAGGTACTCCTCCTAATATCATATATGCCTCCACTAATACCTTGCGCGGCATATTGAGTCGCTGAGATTTTGAATACTCCTCACACTCGCCCAATGTAAATGGCCGTAGATATATTTTATCAGAAAGCCTGTTATGTAAACCACCCTTGTTGTGGAATATCTTATTAACGACCCACGATGTTGCAGAGCCACATATTATAAGCAGAATGTCCTTTCTCGCGGAAGCCCAGCCATTCCAAAAATTTTCAAAGGCTGGTAGAAAACTTGATTTCGGCCCATCCATCCATGGTAGTTCATCAATGAACACAATCTTCTTTCCCTTTGGCAAGCCATTGAGATAATCTGACAATTGACCGAACGCTTCTATCCAATTTACCGGAGTTTTCTTGACTGAGGCTCCATGCTGTTTCAGTGCCATATGAAAATTTTGCAGCTGAGCTTTGGTAGATACATTATAGATCCCTGAATAAGAAAATGAAAATTTGCCATCGAATGTTTCCCTTACAAGAAATGTCTTGCCAATGCGCCTCCTGCCGTATATGGCAATAAATTCAGACCTATCCGATTTATATGCATCGGTCAAAGCCCTAACCTCATCTTTTCGTCCAATCAACATATCTAAGTCTGTTTTTATATTTATCCGGTGCAAAATTACAAAACAAAATTTACATCACAAGACGGAATCGCAATTATTTTTTGAGATTCCGTCGCTTGATGTATCTGGTTTGCGCAATATATGCCGTTAAACCATAACCAATATATGAAATGGTAAAAGGGAAAATATCTGTATTATCATGTAGATGGCACGATGAAGATTTTTTCGTTGAAAGCCTGCATCATCGCCGGAGTTACATTAGAGATGTAACCTGCGAGAAGTGCCGACACTTCAGATGTGGCATGTCCTACTGCATAGTCGATGTAAGCTGTCATAACACCATGATGCGCCAAAGCTGAAATGAAGGAATTGCGGGCATATTGTGGTGTGACACATTGGATGCCAAGCGACTCGCATACATCCTTGATGTTCTTTGAAATTCTTCGGTTGAAGTCATGAACTCGGATAGCCTTCTGTTCATCGGTAATAGCATTTAGAAAGATGTCAGGAAAAACAAGCTCACCGGGATTGTATGGAGAGGCATATACATCAAGCAGCAGGCGCAATTGAGGAATAATCGGTACTGATGTTTCATCAAGTTGTTTTCCTATAGGTTTATTCGCTCTGTCAATCTTGGAGCGTGTAAACACAAAATGCGGATATTTCTGCTCAATAGATGCTTTATCAGTCCAGACAAGTTTAGCCATATCAATAGTGTTCATGCCGTTTAGACAGTATAGGAGCAACCAACGTCCTACGGCACGGGCATACTTCGACTGCTTATCGGGTGAAGCAAGCCAATATTCCCATAGTCTCAACACTTCTTCCACCGTCAAGGCATTCAAACGGCGACGGTTTCCGGCATGAATAAGACCTTTGAAGTTAGGAGCAATCATCGTGTGTCCGTCCTTCTGTGCCTGATTGAATACCGCACGAGTGGCACGGAGTATTACCATTCTTGTATCAAGAGAAAGTGGCAGCTCCGTGCCATTACGGGCTTTCTGTTCATCGAGCTGCTTGGAAAAGCTCGTGATAATGGCGGTATCTACAGCACCAAGAGAAATTGGTTTATCCTTACGGAAGAGCTTGAACCAATCAAGAGCAGAAGAATACAAAGCCCGTGTTTTTACTTTTTCTTTTGACGCATCGAGAGCAGCCCAATAAGAAAAGGTATCATCGGCTTTCATGTTTTTCTCTGTCATCTTCCCCTCAGATTTTTCAAGATGGCTTTTGAGGTCTGCTACCGAGAACCTATTGAGCATAATAAGTTCATCGGTTTTAGCACATACTTGATCAAATATCTTCCGGATACCTTTTCGGGTTTCAATCGCGGCATTCGATTTTGAAAACAATGTTTCGTATTCCTTGATTGACGATACCTTGACCCCTGTCGCAAAATATCGCCGAATCCTCTGATGTGTGACGCAGACTGTCAACGGCACAGGTTTGCCTGCATCGAATTTATATCTATTGTCAGGGGCGAGAATGATATATATCGTAGCCCCCGCAAATCTCCGGGATTCATCACTGAAAAGAGCCTTATTCATATTGCCGTGTTCAAAATTGTGTTCAAGCTTTTATTAATCTCTCGGCCCCAATAAAACAATCAGGGAGCGTGTTCACAGAATGCCATTTGAACACATTTTGAACACAACTCCAAAGTTTCAAGAGGTCTCATGCAAAATTACAAAATTCTTT
>CAMWLX010000251.1 GCA_947175225.1 uncultured Porphyromonadaceae bacterium | reverse complement strand
TTTCTGTTTCAAAATTGTTGCATCATCATTTCAGGGTGTTTCACAAATGATATAAATATTTAATCGCTTGTAATTAACTTGTAATCAATGTATTACAAAAATATTGCCGGAGTGTTTCGGATGTTGCAAAAAAATGTGAAACAATTTAAAAAATCGTAACGTTATAGGGGTATAACAACAATTTAAAAACCCGGCGATGCGAAAGCTGACCCACAAAATATAAAAGATTATGGCATCCAACAATTCATTCCGTACCAACCTCCTCAATCTCCAGTCAAACCTCTTGAATTTCGCATATCAGCTGACATCTGACCGCGAAGCTGCTGCCGACCTTCTTCAAGACACAACACTAAAGGCTCTCGACAACGAGGAGAAGTTTACTGCTGACTCTAACTTCAAAGGATGGGTGATGACCATCATGCGCAATATTTTTATCAACAACTATCGTCGCAATGTGCGTCAGGCTACAATTGTAGATACAACTGATGATCTTTACCATATCAATACTTCACAAGAATCAGCTCTTGAGACTCCGGAAGGAAGTCTGTCAGTAAAAGAAATCACTGCGGTGATCAATACTTTCGATGACGAGTTTCGTATTCCTTTTAATATGCACGTGGCGGGATATAAATATAGCGAAATCGCAGAAGAACTTGATCTCCCGGTGGGCACAGTGAAGAGCCGCATATTCTTCGCAAGAAAAAGACTCCGTGAGCAGCTTGCTGAATTTGCGTATTAATCAAATTTTCTACTGAGAAATATTAGGAAAAGGATTTGAATTGAAAGGTAAGCCAAAAAGATATTTTAATACTTGAAATACACAAGCGATACATGAAATAACACAAATAATGCGGTCCTTGGTGTCAGCCAAGGACCACTTCTTATTATCATTCAATGTCTTGGAGGAATGGCTTGATAGTTGCCACTTAAAAGCATAAATGAGAATAGCCGGAGGAGTCCGTCGTAGTAGGCATCAAAATAGCCGTCTTCGTATGGTTCATGCTTTGAGTCCCATAAGCACATTGCAAATTCGCGCGACTTTGGATCGGTGGCTGCCAATGATGCAGCTCCTAACGTGCTTACCAGTCCTAAGGAGTGCCGAAGTGCCTGATGCTCTCCAGCTCCCAATACTCTTTCTACAGCACTCCCATCAGTCTTATACTGGTCTACGAAAGTGTCGATGCCTTCATTGTAGAAAAAGTCTTGAATCCTGTCAGCATAGTCGCGTTGCCAGTCTGCATCGCTGCCATTCCATGCAAAATCAATTGCTATGTTTAGAGGAACTCTCCAAGAATCAAAGCGGAAGTCATCTCCGATGATGAATCTACTCCCTCTTGGAGTGCCATCATAAGAAGAATAGTCAGGTGTCAGACCGGTTTCAGGATGCGTTGCTTTGTGAAGATATTTCCTACTTTTATCAGCACAAGCCTTCCAAAAATTGCTTCTTTCATCATTTGCCCATTCTGCCCATATATCATAAAATGAGGGGATATGATAGGAAGGGTCTGTATAGCTCCCGCCCCAAGGATCGGGTGTGAAAGTGATAAGCTTTTCTTCTATATTGATAAGTGGCGACACTCGGTCCATGCCTGTCTTCTGCATTGATTTGTTGAGGATGTTTTGAGCTTCTGCCAGATAGTCAATCCCTGTGTCATTTCCCCAACGGTTTGATGCGAAGATAAGGGAAGTAATAAAGAATAGCTCTCCATCAGATGCCGACCCGTGAGCGTTAGCCGTCCCATCCGTCTTGCAACTCCATGCGAAATATCCGTCATTGGGTCCATTCTGATGTTGCATATATTTTTTTGCCCAGCGCCAAAGTTTATCGAAAATCTCCTTTTTATCAAGCTGAACTGCTATCATCATGCCGTAGGACATTCCTTCAGTGCGCACATCATGATTTTTTATGTCGCTGATGTAAGCAGTGGAGTCATCTGCTTCGAAATATACTTTATTGGGTCCATAAAACACCCCTTCGAATATTTCATTGAGCTTATCGTTGATTTGCTTTTCTGAATATCCAAGATCTTTGAAATAGTTTCTATATTCACTTGAATTGATGCCCTGGCCTTCTATAGGAAGTGCATCAAAACCTATCCAGTCAATTTCTGCGCGAGATCCTTTTGTCATAGTCACTATAATATCGCTGATACCCTGAGGAGAATATGCAATAGGAGCAGTCGCTGTCTGCCAATCTTTAGCTCCCTTTACTGATACAATGGCAATCACTTTGCCATTGACATTACTGATATTAACTCCACACCCTTTCAGAGACTTAATTTTCAGTGTGACTTCCTTGACAGGGCGATTCCCAAAATCAACGCGATCGTAGCGTACCCATGCACCCGGCTTTGAGAATATCGCAGCCCATCCTTTGAAAGTGTCTTTTGGGTCAAGATACTCAACTTCTACTCCTTTTTGACTTATTTCACTGTATCTGTCTATCTGTATCTGTTTTCTTGCATTGCTCGTTCCTACACCGCGAAGCGTTGGCGTCACCTTATTGATGGTTCCATCAGCATTAAATGTCACTTTGTCTATTCTCGCTGAGCGACGTTTATCCATATCCGGTGAATAATCATTGTGATGATAGAAGAGGTACCATTCTCCATCTTTTTCTACAAGTGAATGATGATTGGTCCAGCATCCCGTAGGAGACTCATCCATCATGATACCTTTGAATTCAAAAGGTCCTAATGGATTGTCGGCTGTAGCATATGCAAGGGTCTCAGTCTTGTCTTTCACCCAAGGAAATGTCAAATAGTAGATTCCGTTGCGCTTGAAAGCGAATGGCCCTTCCTTAAAACCTTCAGGCAAGCCCTGTATTCGCGTAGGCTCAGCGTCAAGTTCCATCATATTGTCTTTTAGAGGGGCTACAGATAGACCCATACCGCTCCAATAGATGTAACTTTTGCCGTCATCATCAATTAGGACGCAAGGGTCGATGCCCATCACTCCTTTGATAGGACGAGGCAAAGGCATAAAAGGGCCCTCAGGAGAATTAGCTATGGCTACTCCTATGCCAAAACCACGCTCCATATCCTTTGGAGAAGCCGGGAAATAGAAATAATATCTGCCATCTTTCTCTACGCAATCCGGTGCCCACATTGCATATGAGTTTGGTTTTACCCATGGGATGTTGTTTTGGGTTAGAATTACTCCATGGTCGGTCCAATCTACAAGATTGTCGGAAGAAAAGACATGATAATCTTCCATGCAAAACCACTCTTTCAAGTCATCCACCGGACTCTCTATGTCATGGGAAGGGTAGAGGTACATCCTCCCGTTGAAAACTCGGGCAGTCGGGTCAGCAGTAAACTGGTTGTGAATTATTGGGTTTTGAGCAAGAAGAGATGATGCAAACAAGGCCCACACGATTGATAATGTCTTTCTCATATTATCGTTTTCTAAAGTTCCACTTGGAGTTGTCGCTTGAGAAATCGAACTTCCCTAAAGAGGGGGTGCTATCTCCTATAGAGACAAGTGCAAGCTCTTCATCACATCCGGGAATATACTTAGGCATGATGCGGTAAGTTCCATCGATCAGTTGCTCGATACGCCAAAGTTGCTCGTCAGCACCGGTAAAGTGTTCTACAGTCGATACCTCCTTGTCAGCTGTAGCTGCCAAAGCACGGTCTGTCCCCTCAATTGTAATCTTATAATAAGGTGCTCCAAGATATCCGCCAGCATCGGGGACTGCAGTCACAGTCCATTTCTGGTGAGGACGGAACATGTAGTCGCCAATTCTGACATCAATATCCCCTGATGGCCAAGTGTCGATCACATCTTCGAGAGTCTGGTCTGCAAGAGGCTTTATGGGTTCTGTCTGCGGTTCCCAGAATCTGTGAAGTCCCCCTTGCATCCTGATGAAATCTACAGCAAGTTCAAGACCATAGCCGCGTCGCTCTGATTCTATCTCATAAGTGTCTTCCACAAAAGGATCTCCTGCTACAGGCCAATCGTTTTTCCACAATAACGGCAATACTGCGAGAACACTACGGCCACCCTGGTCGAAGTCGGCTTCAAAATGCAGCGACATCTTCTCGACCCCTTCATCCTCGATATATCTTCCAAAATGTCCGGCACCGGTACGTCGATTGCCTGAGCTTGCCACCATCTTGCCCCCACCTTTGAGCATATCTCGCCCCATATTGTCAAGATAGGGTCCTTCGACATTGCGCGATCGTCCTACTACTATATTATATGTAGAGTTCGGACCGTCGCAACAAGTGCCGTGAGTGCCGAGCAAATAATACCAACCGTCGCGATATAGCAGATCGGTAGCTTCGCAATCTATGGCAATGTTGATCGGTTCGTTTCCTTCTTTACGGGCGCCGGTCGCTGGATCAAGTTCTACCAGACGGATAAATCCGAAATATGTGCCATAAGATAGCCAAAGACGCCCTGTAGTTGGGTCGAGGAGCAGCCCCGGGTCTATGGCATCACAATCTTCGTTTTCTTCAGAAAATGCAACTTCTATGGGTTCGGAATATTCAAAATCCGGAGAATTGGGATCAAGAGTTTTATTCCACATGGTCAATACCTTGCCACTATGACCACCACCCAGTCCGCCGCCTGTGGCACTGTATGCCACGAGGTAACGGTCGCCAATCTTTACAACATCCGGTGCCGCACCGCGTCCGGGACGAACACCCCCGGCATGCCAGTGATAGCCATCCTCCGAGATAAGTCCGCCCCCTCCGGTGCCAAATGTATAATATTTGCCTTCACATTTCATGATGGTAGAAGGATCGTGTATATATGGTTCGCCTGTCTGAGCATGCAAGCTCGCAGCTGTGAGGCAGAGTATACCTATGGAGAGATATTTTTTTATATTAGTTTTCATTAATTTAAATGTTGCTGATAGTGAAGTTAGTGATAGGAGTTCCATTTTCGTTCAGGAAGCGAAGGCAGAAATCGCTCATGCCGGGTCCGTTTATTATTGCGCCTCTGATTATATTGCGCCCCTTCTTAAGTGTAAGGCGTTTTGACAAACAATCGTCCATGACCATTCTGCGGTCACCCGAAAGAATGACAGCTTCTTCTCCATTGAGCCACCACATAGAAGCCGAATTAGAACCCACAGACATCCTGACATTAGGAATTTCCTCCTCACAGTCAATTGCCGTGACTACCCGGAAAAGCACACCATAATATTGCTTTTCAAGACCGGTAGCAAATCTAAAAAGTTTAACATTGAAAAGCTTGCTATCGAGAGAATGCCATTTTAAAGTTTGCTTACCTACTTTTACTTTCTCCCCGTCTTTTGGCAAAGAAGATAGTTGTCCGGGGAAATTGTCAGTGTTGAAGACGTCTCTCAAATATGAGTCAGTGAAGACAGTGTTGCTTCTGTTAGGTTTGTCAATGGGTTCAAGCATTAGCCAACGCCCAATAAAGCCATCTGCATTGGGAGTTGCACTCTTTGATTCTGGAGCCGAATAATAGGAGG
>CAMWLX010000250.1 GCA_947175225.1 uncultured Porphyromonadaceae bacterium | reverse complement strand
CAATATATTAACCTAATTTTCAATAACTTCAATAATTTTTACCGAATCATTGTAATAATGAATTAGGAATTAAAATGATTAAGACAATATATATCTTTCATGATTGCTTCGTAGTAAAGACACCGGAAGCAGTACTTGTATTTGACTTCTGGAAAGATCCCTATCAACACGGGCCGCTCCCTAATCCGCTGATGAATGTAGAGAGGTATATGCCGGTGTATGTATTCGTGAGCCATGGACATAAGGATCATTACAACCCGGAGATTTTCGGATGGGCAAAACACTTTCCGAATATCCGCTATATCGTCAGCAAGGATGTCAGGAAGCGTATAAATCATATCATCAGCGCCGGTAGTTCTTATAAGGGAGATAAGGTGGAGCCTTCAAAGGTGATTGCCATGTCGGACCATGACCATTACGAGGATGACATAATAAGCGTGGATACTTTCCCTTCCACTGATATCGGAAACTCATACGCAGTGACTATAGCCGGTCGCACTCTCTTCCATGCAGGCGACCTCAATGCCTGGATATGGAAGGATGAATCGACGGAAGAGGAAGTGAAAGAGGCATTGGATAGCTTCAATGCCATCGTAGACATGATAGCTGCATCTTACGAAGGATTTGACATCTGTTTCTTTCCTGTGGATTCAAGGATCGGGACTGATTACTTCACCGGAGCCCGCATCTTCCTTGAGCGCTTCAAGATTGGGAATTTCTTTCCAATGCACTATGAATTGGGTGACGATGTCGCGTCCATAGCACGTCGACATCGTGATGCCGGCGCAATTGAGCATTACGCCTCCCCCGCCTGCCGCCACTACATCATGTCGGCACCCTACTCTGCATATGCCATAATCTGATCTTTCACCCTAAGACAAACATATTTCTCTCTTTCCCCTTCGACACCCCCCTTGCCGATTGAAAAGCCTCTTAAAAAAGTGTGCGCAGCAGGTTTGTCGGCGGTGAAAGGAAGAAGAAAGAGGGCAAGGAGTAGAGAATATCACTAAGAGAATATTAAAAAAGATAGAAATAATCATGAATTCCGTCTGGATTAAGTCATTAAAGGAGAGTGGAGAGCATTCCTACCATAGGAGGGCTATCAATCATGATTACTATGCCCCTTTTATCTATCATATAATCCTCAAGAAGAGCAAAGACTGCGAGTCCTTTGGCTCTGTTGTCGGCGATGCACGAATAGCACCAGGACTTCCCGGCAGTGCGGATATTGACGAATCCAGACTCGGAAAAATCATAGCAAAGGAAATAATCCATCTCCCATACGAGTATCCGATCATCATGCTGCATCAATTTAAAGTGATGCCTGATCATGTGCATATTCTTCTGCAAGTGCTGTTCCGATCTGACAAGCATCTGGACTTCTATATAGCTACCCTTCGGAAAAGGATCGCTGTCAAATATACAAAGATTTATGGCAGCATTAAAACCGATGAAGATATATTTGAATATGGCTATTGCGATAAGCCGCTGTATGATAATCGAAGTCTGGATGCCTTATACGAATATATCCGGCAAAATCCCCATCGGTTGGCAATGCGTCAGCAATTTCCGCAGTTCTTCCAGCATATCCGCTCACTGAAAATCGGAGAAGAGCAATTCGAAGCATATGGAAATCTCTTCCTATTCCGCAATCCGGACAAAGAAGCTGTAAAAATTAGCCGGAAATTCACTCAGGCAGAAAAGGAAGAGAAGAGTAAAGGCTGGATTACTTCTGCATCCAGAGGCACAATACTTGTCTCTCCCTTCATTTCTGCTGATGAAAAAGGCATCCGCTCCGAAGCCGAAGCTATCGATGCTAAAATCATACTTATAGTCCATGAGGCTTTTCCGGATCGCTATAAGCCTGCTGCGCACGATTTCGCACTCTGCGCTGAGGGACGCTTACTTATTATTTCGTTGGGGCTTCCCATAGGAACAAACATTACTTATCCAATATGCTCCAGGATGAATGATCTTGCCAAAGCTATCTCGGAAATGTGATGGCATAGTCATTGTGACTATTATTTCACCTTACGACAAACTTGCTGCGCATACTTTTTTCACCTGCGACAAACCCCTTGCAGATTGAATAATGTGGGGGCGGAGCAGGTTTGTCGTATGGTGAAAAAGAGTTCGATTTGTAATATCATTGCCACCATAGTCCTCTTTCATTTTGCTTTTCTAAGAATTATTCATTGATGTGATGAAATCTTGGATTTTTTACAAAATGTTACGGTTCCATATGCCATAATATCAGCCTTTTAGGGCAGCAATAAAATTTTGTCGTGAACCTTTCTGTTACAGAATTGTTGCATGCTTATTTCATGCTGTTTCAATAATGATATATTAATTTAATCCGTTGTAAATAGCTTATCCTTAGTGTGTTACAAAATTGTTTAAGGATTATTGCCGTTGTTGCAAAAATTTGTCGAAACATTTAAAAATTTGCTAACGTTATACAGACAAAGACAAGTTCTTTTAATATTTTCAAATTTTTAACAACCCTTGAATCGGCGAAAGCAGGCTCATCAAAAAACAACTAAGATATGGCATCCAACAATTCATTCCGCACAAACCTCCTCAACCTCCAGTCAAACCTCATGAGCTTCGCTTACCAGCTCACCTCTGACCGCGAGCAGGCTGCTGACCTCCTCCAGGACACAACACTCAAGGCGCTCGACAACGAGGAGAAGTTCACTTCCGACGCCAACTTCAAGGGTTGGGTGATGACGATCATGCGCAACATCTTCATCAACAACTACCGCCGCAATGTCCGCCAGGCCACCATCGTGGACACCACCGACGACCTCTACCACCTCAACACATCTCAGGAATCCGCACTCGAGACTCCCGAAGGAAGCCTCTCTGTGAAGGAGATCACCGCACTGATAAACACATTCAGCGACGAGTTCCGCATCCCCTTCAACATGCACGTGGCTGGATACAAGTACAGCGAGATCGCTGAGGAGCTCGATCTCCCCGTAGGAACAGTGAAGAGCCGCATCTTCTTCGCACGCAAGAGACTCCGCGAACAGCTTGCTGACTTCGCGTATTAATTGAGAATTGAGAATTGAGAATTTTGAATTTAGAATTCTTTTTTGGATGCCCTGAAATTGAAAGACACATTACTCGATATATACGATACACACTATAAGCTATATTGCACGAAAATACTTTGAAAAACACACCGCCTTGATCGAATGCTTGAAAGACACACTGAAAGACACTTTGAATTTGCCTTAATCGAAATTTGATGCTTGAATAGACACACTGAAAGCAATACTGAAAAACACAAGATCCTTAATCTGATTTACCATATATCTACACCTTAATCAAATCTACACCTTAATCGAAAATATAATACTGTGAAAAAAAATGCTCCCGCTTTCTGATTGAAGCGGGAGCATTTTTTCCCTTTTCCGGAACTCCATTTCAATTTTTTGCATACCTAACGGATTTTTACTAAATTTGCGAATCTAACACAGAATTACCATGAAAATACCCGATCTGAAAGAATTGAAGAATAGCCTTGCAGGATATTTTTATCTGTCGACCGACCTGCTTCCGCAGGAGGAGGCCGAGAATGTCATACGTGAGGGGGTGTCTTTCCGCGGCACCAACATCATAATCCTCATCATCGCCATATTCATAGCATCCCTTGGACTTAATACCAATTCTACTGCGGTCATTATTGGAGCCATGCTTATTTCTCCTTTGATGGGACCTATAATCGGTATCGGGCTTGCTGTAGGCATCCAAGATTTCGAACTGATGAAGCGTTCTTTCCGAAACCTATTAGCTGCGGCATTCTTCAGTATCATTACTTCTTGTATCTACTTCCTTATCTCACCAGTCAATGAGGGACATAGTGAATTGTTGGCTCGTACATCCCCTACAATATACGATGTGTTCATCGCCTTCTTCGGTGGCTCGGCAGGAATCTTGGCTATTGCAAGCAAGGTAAAGGGCAACGTAATCCCGGGTGTAGCCATTGCCACAGCCCTTATGCCACCTCTTTGCACTGTAGGATATGGTCTCGCAACATTTCAGATGACATATTTCTTAGGAGCCCTCTTCTTATTCTTCATAAACTCGGTTTTCATTGCCTGTGCCACCACAATAGGAGTGAAATTGATGAAATATCATGTCAAGGATTTCTCCAATCCACAAAGGGCCAAGAGGGTGCGAAATCTTGTATATACCATAGCTATTCTGACTATGATTCCGGCCGGTTATCTCACGTGGCGTGTTTTTCAGCAATCGGCATTTAATGCTAATTGTGAGAAGTTTGTAGAACAGCAGTTCAATTTCGATGGTACTCAAGTGCTTCATTCATCAGCTGTAATGAAGGGCAATAACAAGACCCTGACAGTAAGTCTTATTGGTAAGGTGCTTCCGCAAGATTCTTTGGTACTTGCGCTAACAGATAAGCTTCCGGATTATAATCTCGGTGGCACACGTCTTAAGATCATACAAGGTGATAATCCTGAAAATATGTTTGATGCGAATCAAGCGACCTCTACGATGCTCCGAGATATGTATCAAGTGACGCAGAATACCATCAACAGCCAACGGGAGACAATTGACTCACTTCGAGCCATAAACGCTGACATCTGCCGCAACGACACAATGGGAGCCACAATTTCACCAGAACTAAAAGTACTCTTTCCGGAAGTCGCCGATATAGCCGTGACCAGAGCCATCGTCAGCAATGTCGATACCCGACGGCTCGATACACTGAATATCGCTCTTGTGCGCTACTCTAAGACTATGAATAAGGCTCAAAGCGATAAATTCCTAAAATACCTTGAAGCCCGGCTCTCGACAAAATCAATCAAGATAGTACCGACCGACTGATTAAGGCAGAAGGTTTGTCGCAAGGTGAAACCGGCAAAAATTGTAATATCATCCTACCAAAAAGCCTTTTTCATTTTTCTTATCGGAGATTCGAGTCAAAAAAGCATGAAATAAGTGTAAATTTACAAAATGTCATGCCTCCATATACATTGATGTCAGCCTGTTAGGGTAGGAATAAAATTTTGGAATGAACCTTTCTGTTACAGAATTGTTGCACGCTTATTTCATGCTGTTTCAATAATGATATATTAATTTAATCACCTATAACACGCTTATCCTTAGAGTGTTACAAAATTGTTTAAGGATTGTTGCCGTTGTTGCAAAATTTTGTCGAAACATTTAAAAATTAGCTAACGTTATACAGACAAAGACAGGTTCTTTTAAACTTTCTAAATTTTTAACAACCCTTGAATTTGCGAAAGCAGGTTTCTCAAAAAATAAACATTATGGCATCCAACAACAACTTCCGCACAAACCTCCTAAACCTCCAGTCAAACCTCATGAGCTTCGCTTACCAGCTCACTTCTGACCGCGAGCAGGCTGCTGACCTCCTCCAGGACACCACCCTCAAGGCCCTCGACAACGAGGAGAAGTTCACCTC
>CAMWLX010000249.1 GCA_947175225.1 uncultured Porphyromonadaceae bacterium | reverse complement strand
GAGGCTTCTCGCATTGCCCATCAATAGTCGGACGGCAACGCAGAAGCCTACGCAAGTATATGTAATGATATATTCGGCCATATCTCTCGCGAGATACAGAGCCGAATGCAATATTATTACATAACCACGGGCATCTACCGTTGCTCAATCCTTGACTATTGATCGAAATTTTGCGAGAATTTCAGAACGTCAAGAATCAGCGCAGATAAACGCTTGTCAAAATGTCTGCCTACCCTCCCTCAGACCCCGACCGGGCTTCTGAGTGACGGTCTGCACGGCAAAATTACAAAAAAAATTCCAAACTGCCAATTATTTTTCAATTCCACCAATCAAAATTTACTTTTTTTAAGTTCAATGCACATTTACTTTGTGCGCTGACTATAATTTTTTGTGCATGTGCATTTACCAGAGTTGATCTTTTGTTTCTTTTGTCCTTCTGTCTTAAAAATCCACACCCCCATCCGCCGCCATCGACAAAAAAAGGTCCCAAGCGTCATCACGACGTTCGGGACCTTCCGTCCTTGCGTTCCCGACGCAAAGACTGCGATAGAAATAACTAATGTATATAACCCAAAATTTAGACAATTATTCATTGCTCTTCCTTATCGGAATCATATTAAAAACGCAAATAAATATGTAAATATTAGTATATATACGTTAATCTTATGTTAAAAATCTAACACCTCCCCACAATGGTATCTACAAGCTGAGGATAAAGAGCTATCGGAAAGCGAAATAGACCCTCTTTGTCATCTTCCGGAACAAGCCATCCGGAGCATACAGACAGCGTGTCATCCTCCCCTTTACTCCCTATCCCGCGCAATATCCTCCCTTCCAAATATACCCTTGGACGGTCAGGACTTCCGGCTATCCCCTCTTCGGCCGACCACTGGCAATCCCACTCTGACATTCCGGGCAATATAACGCGGTTGACACTCCTGATCCACTCCGACATACGCATCCCCACAAGACGCACGAATCCATCCGGCAAAGCCAACTCCGCTGCATACAGCCCACACGGCATCTTACGCATATTCACCTCTACCTCAACATTCTCTCCACCTCCCAACAACTCCATCGGGGCCTCCCTTATCAACTTCGAACCAATCTCAGGCAGCAGACTCTCCACTTTAGCCCCTAAAACCTCCCACACCCCGGACACCGCCAACCCCCCAGCCGATGACTGCGGCGAGGAAACCTCCCCCAACCGCGCCATCACATCACGCTTCAATCTATCAATCCCATATATCATTTTTCCTTCTTCTTCAGGATAATCCCGAGTTTCTTGGCTTCAACAGCATATGATTCCGGAGTGCAGAGCCGCGCAGCAGGCACTCCTTTCATATCTTCCAAGAAACTATAGACCTCATTTATATCGCTATACTCAAACACGAATCCTTTTTCCGCAACTTGAGACTCCTCTTTAGACTCAGCACTGTCAAAGGCATCCACCTCTGAATCCGAAATATCTACTTCCTTCCCTACTCTGATCTTGCCACTCCGGAATGCCGCAGACCTTTCGATGACGGCCTGCACTACAGGATCAGACGTCTCATAGGAGGCCGGGGTATTTCCGCCGTTACAGAGATGCCCACCTGTGAAGGAAACCTGCAGCCGCGTGCGCCCCACTTTAAACTCGGGATGCCATTCCATCATCCCTGACACTTCATATTTCTTTCTTTTCATAATCGTAAACTTGAATTTTCATGATTTCATATGGGAAGCCATGACTCCCCACGGCTTCCCCTAATTTACTCTCTAATCTACTCTGAGTTCCCCGGAATATTCCTTCCAAGCAGAGCCTTCGTAATGCCACAAAGAACCTGCTTTTGCTGCTGCGGAGATCCCTGCGCAGTCGCCGACAAGATAATAGATCTTCCCATCAGTCACAGCAGGGGCAGCCGGCGAGTCCCAAAGCACAAGGCACTCATTCCCTTCTGTTCCAATCTCTCCTTCCCCGTCTATCCAGATGTGGCAGCTTCCCTTCAAGGCAAGCGCATCCCATATCAAAATACCGCTGCGTGTGGCTTCATGACCGGCCATACGGTCCTGAAAACTTGCCTCGGCACTATAGACGTAATGCACAAGACGGTCTTCGCCGATAAGCGCTCCGCTATGGCTCCAGCCGAGACGGTCGAGTGTCGGCTCACGCTTTATCTCAATGTCGCCGAAGACAGTGTGGAAATTCGTCACTGTCCAACCTAAGCTGTTGGTCTTGGTAGAGATGCTGATCTCAGGATGGCGCGAGAAATCGACACACTGTATCTGCTCGAGAAGATCTTTGCCGGCAAGCAGCAGAGCCGTCTTTGGCACATCTTCGCCGGTGAAGAACATCTTTGCAAGGGCGATGATCTTCTCTACGCTCCACTTGCCGGTATGCTGCAATTCACGTTTGAATTGCCAGCGAAGCCCTTCTGTGCTATAGACTGTCTGCATACCGAGATTCGGCACGTTGATCTGAAACTTTCCGCCGCGGCCTGCCCAAAGCGTGCGGTTGCCACGAACCTTGAAATTGGCGATTGCCTGTTCGGCTACAATTGCCTTGGAGAAAGGGGTACGCTTGCGCTGGCTCTCGAAATAATCGCTGACCACCTGGTTCATGCCACGTTTTTGAAGATATATGCGAGTAGGCTGCGGCACTATGAGATCGGGATCCACTTCTTTTTGGGTTTCATAGAGGGAGTTGGCGAGAAGCACAAGCTTGCTACCTGCCGGAATGACAGGGACGAGTGAGATCTCGTCTTCCGGCGACGACTTGCGTCCGTTGACGGCACGCACGATAGGATAACCGGTTGTGGCATCATGCCCGATTACGAAAAGCATCAACGACTTTCCCGGAGTCACAGCCTTACCTTCACGGTCATAGCCATCGACACCTTTTACGAGAAGAGTGGTATATTGTCGGGGAAGGTTTTCCTCTCCGGGATTAACAGGAACCACGACTTGAGTCTGCCCGCTTTTGGTATCTGCTGTGGTAGTGAGTGTCGACTTGGGTTCGTCGATCATAAAGTGGTCGACTTCCGGACTATTCACCTTCACGCGCTTTGCGCGGAGCATTAGGTTCATGAGCGGGGTATCGTCGCTGTTGAAGCTGAAGAGCTGTTGGTCGATATCCGGCTCTACTAAGTTTCCGGCATTAAGGCCGCCGGTGGCATTGGCAAGCGCGCCTACAGTAGCGGGCTGCCCGGGGATGATGGATGAGTTCATAATAATAATTTTGAATTTGGAATTTTAGGCGAGTGCCGCAAGGTCGAAAATAGATTTGCATGGGGATGCTGAAGATGCTCCGGAGGGTATAGAGCGATCCCTTGAGGCCTCCACCTCACTGATGATCTGACGTATCGCAGCATTCCGGTTATCCTTGATAATCTGAAGGAGAGTCTCTGCCCCAACATCTGCCAGCATCTTCTGAATCTCTGCCTCAGCTGAGTTTGGCTCTTGCTTACCAGACTCCTCTGAATTGTCCGGAT
Source organism: uncultured Porphyromonadaceae bacterium (assembly GCA_947175225.1). Lineage (GTDB taxonomy): Bacteria > Bacteroidota > Bacteroidia > Bacteroidales > Muribaculaceae > Lepagella. The sequence continues at coordinate 2,044 of CAMWLX010000249.1, read as the reverse complement.
CAGCAGGTCTCTCAATACCCTCTGCATCCTCTGAGTCATCAGAATTTGAGGAATCCTCAGCGTTTTCTGAGACAGCTGCGCTTTCCGAATTTTCAGATGTCCCTGGAAGCTCAGCATTTTCTGAGATATTCTTATCTTCAAGATCGTAGATGATTTCGTCTTTTTCCATATTGAAAAGTAATTTTGTGTCGTTTACGCCTGCAAAATTACTGCCTCCGCCCCCCATCCCTCCCTTATCTTAATAAAAAGGGTTCTTCTCAAAGAAAAAAAACGGCGAAGCCGAATCCGCGTTGCTTCAGGATCAAAAAAACATCTATATCCCAAAGAAAATGAAGAAGAAAAATAAAAACCATCCAATATTTTTATTTTTTTGGCGTGTTTTTTGTTGTATCTTTAAATAGGTGGTTTAATTGTTTAAGTGTTTAATTGTTTAGTTTATTCACAACGCTAAATATCCCCTTAACCCTTAACCCCTTAACCTTATAACCCCATAACCCTCAACTTTCACTATGTGAAAGTTGAATAAAAAGACAATGGAAAACAATAGCGCGAAGGTCATTGATGAGACCACCAACAGAGAATATAAATATGGTTTTACGTCGGATATCGACACCGATATAGTCCCCCCCGGACTCTCAGAAGACGTAATCCGCTACATATCCGCGAAAAAAGGGGAACCCGAATGGCTCCTCGATTTCCGCCTAAAAGCTTACCACCACTGGTTGACACTGAAAATGCCGACCTGGGCACACCTTACCATCCCGGAAATAGACTACCAGGCCATCAGCTACTATGCTGCTCCGAAGAAAAAGGAACTCAAGAAAAGTCTCGATGAAGTCGACCCGGAACTTATCGATACTTTCAATAAACTCGGAATATCCCTTGAAGAACAGAAGCACCTTGCAGGGGTAGCCGTCGATGCAGTCATGGACTCCGTTAGCGTCAAGACAACCCACCGCGAGAAACTTGCCGAACTCGGAGTCATCTTCTGCAGCTTCTCCGAAGCCGTAAAAGATTATCCCGACCTCGTCAGGAAATATCTCGGAAGCGTCGTCAGCTACCGCGACAACTTCTTCGCAGCCCTCAACTCAGCTGTCTTCTCCGATGGTTCATTTGTCTATATACCAAAAGGCGTGCGATGCCCGATGGAACTATCTACCTATTTCCGCATCAATGCAGCCGGCACCGGCCAGTTTGAAAGGACTCTAATCGTGGCAGACGACGATGCCTATGTCTCCTACCTCGAAGGATGCACCGCCCCTATGCGTGATGAAAACCAGCTTCATGCCGCAATCGTGGAAATCATAGTGGAAGAGAGAGCCGAAGTGAAATACTCAACGGTACAGAACTGGTATGCCGGCGACAAAGACGGCAAGGGAGGCATCTACAATTTCGTCACAAAGCGTGCCCTATGCCGCGGACACAGATCAAAAGTAAGCTGGACCCAGGTAGAGACAGGCTCTGCAATCACATGGAAATATCCCTCCTGCATCCTCAAGGGGGATGAGAGCGTAGGCGAATTCTATTCCGTTGCCGTCACCAACAATCATCAGCAGGCCGACACCGGCACAAAGATGATACATCTCGGCAAGAACTCGAAGTCTACCATCGTCAGCAAGGGTATTTCTGCCGGATATTCCCAAAACAGCTACCGTGGCGGAGTGAAGGTGGCGGCAAAAGCTACCGGCTGCCGCAACTTCACCCAGTGCGACTCCCTTCTGCTCGGCGACAAGTGTGGCGCACATACATTCCCATATATAGATGTGGCAAACAACGGCTCGACCGTAGAGCACGAAGCCACAACATCCAAAATCAACGAAGCCCAACTCTTCTACTGCGAGCAGCGAGGCATACCGATGGAAGAAGCCGTAGCGCTCATAGTCAACGGCTACGCCAAGGAAGTCATGAACAAGCTCCCGATGGAATTCGCCGTCGAAGCCCAAAAACTCCTGCAAATCACCCTGGAAGGCTCGGTGGGATAAATAATTTAGAATTGAGAATTGAGAATTTAGAATTGAGAATTTAGAATTGAGAATTTAGAATT
>CAMWLX010000248.1 GCA_947175225.1 uncultured Porphyromonadaceae bacterium | reverse complement strand
ATAAAAAGAATTTTTGGTTTAACTCTTCATTGTATATTTTTCAATTCGTAAATAAATTTAAACAACTTCATTAATATATGGATGCTAAAAACATAAATATCAAAAACAGACGCGCCTCCTTCGACTATGAAATAGGCGATACTTATACAGCCGGAATGGTTCTGACTGGAACTGAAATAAAATCCATTCGTTCAGGCAAAGCGTCGCTTACTGATTCGTATTGTATAATAGATCATGGTGAAGTTTGGGTGAAAGGAATGAATATTTCTGAGTATTTCTATGGCTCCTACAATAACCATATAGCCCGTCGCGACCGTAAACTACTCCTTTCTAAAAAAGAGATTGCTAAGATTGAGAAAGCTATAGCTGATCCGGGCTATACTCTAATCCCTTTGAGAATCTTCATTTCCGATCGTGGATATGCAAAACTCGTAGTCGGAGTGGCACGTGGCAAGAAGCAATATGATAAGCGTCAAGCCATCAAGGAACGCGAAGACAAAAGAATACTCGACCGAATGATGAAGAAATAGGGAAAGGAGCTATATCATGACCACTGCCCGAAGAATGAGGGAACTCGAACTCCTTGCCCCGGCAGGGAATCCGGAAATCGCTATAGAGGCTATCCTCCATGGCGCTGATGCCATATACATGGGAGCTACAAGCCATGGTGCAAGAAGTAAGGCAGCAAACACAATCGAAGATATAAAACGGATTGTCGATTTCGCTCACATTTTCAGAGCGAAGGTCTATGTGACTGTCAATACAATAGTCTACGAAAAAGAGATCCTGCAAGTAGAGCGTCTGATCAATGACCTATACAAAATAGGTGTTGATGCAATAATTGTTCAGGATATGGGTATCCTACGGATGGATATTCCTCCAATCCAACTCCATGCAAGCACTCAATGTGATATCCGCACGCCTGAGAAGGCACGCTTCCTTCAGGATGTGGGGTTCAGCCAACTTGTTCTTCCTCGCGAACTTACATTAGAGGAAATCAAAAAAATGCATGAAGCGGTGTCTGTTCCATTGGAATCCTTTGTTCACGGAGCATTATGCGTCAGCTATTCCGGCAGATGCCATGCAAGTTTTGCTTCTTGTGGAAGAAGTGCAAATCGTGGAGAATGTGCCCAAATTTGTCGCCTTCCATTTACGCTCACTGATGCAAAGGGGCGGCTGATATGCAAAGACAAGCATCTTCTCTCTCTGAGGGATCTAAATACAATTGATATTCTTCCTCGGATGATTGAAGCCGGTGTCTCGAGTTTCAAAATAGAAGGGCGTCTGAAAGAAGCATCATATGTAAAGAATACCGTAGCTGCCTACAGAAGAGCAATCGATAAGTTCATATCTATGCATCCTGATGATTTCAGAAGAAGCAGTTTCGGCAGGTCCGATATATCTTTCACTCCTGAGCTCTCAAAGTCTTTCAACAGAGGTTTCACTCATTATTTCGTTGAATCCCGACGCCCGGCAGGCATAATATCACCTGACACTCCAAAGTCTCTTGGAGAGACAATAAAAGATCTTTCCCAACTAAACAATGGCGACGGGATAAGCTTTTTTGATGCTCAAGGACGATATAACGGTGCCATGGTCAATGGTATCCAAGGCAATCGTATCATTACTTCAAAACCTATAAAAATACCGCAAGGAACAGAAATACACCGTACATTTGACCGAGTCTGGGATAAGGAGATGCAAAAACCTACGGCTACAAGAAAAATTGGTGTGTCATTCTTTATCGATGCCTCCGGGCTCTCAGCAAATGACGAAAGAGGCAACTATATCAAAATTCCTCTTTCTTGCAAACAGGATATTGCAAGAAAGACCCCTGATTTTTCTCCTATTTTTGCCAAACTCGGCAATACCAACTATCGACTAATTGAATTCAAGTCAGATCTCGCCCCTTCTATATTCATTCCTGCAGCAGACCTGACGGAAATGCGGCGTCGAGCTATTGAAGCACTCGAAAAAGCCAATATCACTACCTACCCTTTCCAATATAGAAGGAAAGAAGACGTGTCGGCCCGATATATGACTGATCATCTTGATTACCGTGACAATGTAGCCAACTCCCTTGCTGCCCAATTCTATCGTGAGCATGGAGTGGCGAAGATCGAGCATGCTATGGAAATCTCAAAACAGAAGCAATCCAATAAATCAACACGATTGATGACTACCCGCCATTGCATACTTAGAGAACTCGGCATGTGTAAAAAAGAAAAAGGACTCGGACGATTTTCCGAACCCCTTTCCTTAAAAACCACTAACGATACATTCACTCTTGAATTCAATTGCCTGGACTGCGAGATGCATCTGCTTGGCTGACTTCACCGGCCGGTTCGATTGAAATTACGCTGTCAGCATTCACAAGAGAGTCTATTTCAACTTTGGGATACATTATATCATGGATTCTCCCATCTCTCGCCTTGATATAGTCTTTCATTAACGCGTGAATGGTGTCGTTCTGCCCTTCAGTGAGCAATAAATCCGTATCAGGAGGATAACTGAAACTGATTTTGTCAAGTTTATCCTCATACTCTGAGCATGCTGCAGCCCAAGCGCTACTGTCGGGCGCATTGTTAAGTTTCTCCGAATATTCCTTCGTCAACTTACAGATACGGTGGAACATATCGGTTGCCTCACTTCTGTCTTTAGTCTTATTCTCTTTAGTACATCCAAGCGTACATATCAATCCTAAAAGAATGATGATCGATGTATTCCTCATTTTTTCTCCAGTTTTGCCTGTAAGTATTTGCCTGTATAAGATTTTTCGCAAGCTGCTATCTCTTCCGGTGTGCCCGACATTACGAGATTCCCTCCGGCTTCTCCTCCTTCCGGACCTATGTCGATGACCCAATCCGCGCTTTTGATGACATCCATGTTATGTTCAATTATGATCACTGTGTGTCCTGCTTCAATAAGTCGATTAAGAGATTTAAGCAAGGTGGATATGTCGTGGAAATGAAGTCCGGTAGTAGGTTCATCAAAAATGAACATTGTTTTGGGTTGCTTTTCCTGCGAGATGAAATATGCAAGCTTCACTCTCTGGCTCTCCCCTCCTGACAGAGATGAACTGCTTTGCCCAAGTTTCACATATCCAAGTCCCACTTCTTTCAGTGGCATAAGTCTCTTTATGATCTTCTTCACTTGAGGGTCGCCTTTATCTTCTTTAAGGAATTCCAAGCATTCATCTACAGTCATCTCAAGAAAATCATAGATATTTTTCCCCCGGTAGGCAACCTCGAGCACATCCTGTTTGAAGCGTTTGCCATGGCATGCTTCGCATTCTACAGATATATCCGCCATAAACTGCATCGGGATAGTAATTGTCCCCTCTCCTTTACATTCTTCGCATCTTCCTCCCTCTGCATTGAATGAAAAGAAACCCGGAGTGAATCCCATTTGCTTCGACAGAGGTTGGTCGGCAAAAAGCTTTCTTATCTCATCAAATGCTTTCAGATAAGTGGCAGGATTAGATCGAGAAGAAGTGCCTATAGGATTCTGATCTACAAATTCAATCGCTCCTACATTCTTAATATCTCCAACAATCTTCTTATGAGCTCCCGGAGTGTCACAAGGATCGCCAAGAAGTCTGACCATAGCTTTATAGAGAATTTCTCTTACCAAGGTTGACTTTCCACTTCCACTGACCCCTGTCACTACGGTCATTACTCCAAGAGGAAATTTCACATCAATCCCCTTCAGATTGTTTTCCCTCGCTCCAACTATTTCCACATATTTTTTCCATGGCCGTCGGAGTGCAGGCACCGGTATGCTTCTTTTTCCGGAAAGATAATCAAGAGTATAGGAATCTCCATCATAGCCCTCTTCTAATGATTTTTGCAAATTTCCTTGAAATACTACCTTGCCTCCATGTTGACCGGCATCCTTACCAATGTCTACTATCTCATCAGCCGCCAGCATGATATCTTCGTCATGCTCCACGACTACTACAGTATTGCCAATCTTCTGAAGATTACGAAGCACTCCTACCAATCTTTCAGTATCGCGAGAATGAAGTCCGATGGAAGGCTCATCAAGAATGTATAGCGAACCGACGAGTGAGCTCCCAAGTGAAGTTGCAAGGTTAATTCTCTGGCTCTCCCCTCCTGACAGAGATGAAGACAGACGGTCAAGGGTAAGATAGCCAAGACCAACCTTATTCATAAAGTCAAGACGGCTTCTGATCTCTATGAGGAGACGCTTTGCTATTGCATAGTCGTTCTCGTTGAACTTCAGTTCATCAAAGAATACTTGAAGGTCGGAAATAGGCATCTTGACAAGTTCAGTGATGCTTTTACCTCCTACTTTGACATAGTTTGCATCTTTGCGAAGTCTTGTCCCATGACATTCCGGACAGGTAGTGCGTCCGCGATAGCGGGCTTTCATGACCCTGTATTGAATCTTATACTGGTTTTCATCCACCCATTTGAAGAATCCGTCGATGCCTTCCCATTGTCCTTTCCCATGCCAAAGGATATCTTTCTCTTTTTGAGTAAGCTCCATATATGGCTTATGGATAGGAAATCCAATCGATGGTGCATGTTTGATGAGCCAGTTTTTCCATTCACTCATCTTTTCACCTCGGAAACAGACGATTGCATCTTGATATACCGATAGTGTCTTGTCAGGCACCACCAGATCTTCGCTTATGCCAAGGATTTTTCCAAATCCCTCACACGTTGGGCATGCTCCATAGGGATTGTTGAAGTTAAACATCAGGTCGGTTGGTTCGCGAAACTCAATCCCGTCAGCCGTAAACTGACGGGAATATTCTCGTTCCTTAACTCCCTCTTCACCCCATATTTTAACAATACATTTGTCCCTTCCTTCAAAATATGCTGTTTCTAAAGAGTCTGTTAAGCGCGACACTTCATCCTTGTCTCCGCTCACTGATAAACGGTCGATCAACAGACGGTAGCAATTCACTTCTTCTTCTGTGATTGTTCCGCTCTTCAGTCTCTCGACAATTTCAGATATGTCTTCAAATCTTCCATCTTTTTCAAGGCGTGAATATCCTTCTTTAAGATAGATATCAAGCTGAGTCAGCAAATTCCTCCCCTCTGGCACTCTCAGGGCTATCAAGATAGCAAGCCTTGTCCCTTCTGAAAGCGACAAGGTCTGGCGCACTATCTCTTCAATTGTCTCCCGCTTCACTTCTTCACCGGTGACCGGGGAATACGTATGTCCTGCGCGAGCAAAAAGCATTCGCATATAATCATATATTTCTGTTGAAGTGCCTACGGTGCTTCTTGGATTTCGGGTGTTAACCTTTTGCTCAATAGCAATTGCCGGAGGAAGCCCCTTGATGTAGTCACATTCAGGCTTCGCCATTCTTCCAAGAAATTGCCTGGCATACGCTGAGAGGCTCTCCACATATCTGCGCTGACCCTCGGCATATAGAGTATCGAATGCAAGCGACGACTTACCGCTTCCGCTGACTCCGGTCATCACTATAAATTCTCCTATAGGCAGATTAAGGTCAACATTCTTTAGATTGTTGACCCTTGCTCCTTTTATTTCTATTTGTCGTTTAATCATAAATC
>CAMWLX010000247.1 GCA_947175225.1 uncultured Porphyromonadaceae bacterium | reverse complement strand
GTGTAAGACGCTTGTTGGCGAAACTTGCCGTCGGGGTCGGCACCTGCTGGTCATCCACTGTCAACGTTGTGACTTCTGAGTCGAAAAGATCGTTGCGGAACGCTCCTACAGTAAAGGTCTTGTTGCCTTCCACCACAAATGGAACTGAGTAGGATATGCCTGTAGTGGCAGTTGGAGTCGCTCCGTTTGTAGTGTATCTTATTGAAGCATCCTCTGTGTCGCATGTCATTGTCACAGTCTTTGTTGCAAGATCGTATGTCACTTCCGGCTTCGCAACCTGATGGCTCGCATAGACAAATATGTAGCTGATGGTATCGGAAGGTTCATAATTGTTCTTGAAACCTTTCGCAATCACTCGGCAATCTTCCGTCAGATTAAGTGGCTGATTATAGAGAGTCGATTCCTCCGTCGGAATGCTACCGTCAACCGTATAACGAATTGAGGCTCCGGAAGTAGGCACCATCATTGAAAGCGTACGGTTGGAGAACCTAAATTCCGGACGCTCAACCTTGAAAATATCCACAACGTACTCCCCTACCGGAGAATCGAAATAGTTGGGGTGGGTAGTGTAAGCCTTTACCGTACAGTTACCGTCAGGAGTAAAAGGTAGACCGTAGACGGTGCTGCTGATGTCGGGGGTTGATCCATCAGTGGTAAAGCGTATCACGCTCCCCTCTACCGCCGGAACAATCTCAATCCTACCATTCTCATTCAAAGAGATGGCTGGAGCTTCCACAGAATATTTAGATTTCTGGAAAACGAAAGTACTCACATCGGAAGGTGTAAGATTCTCGGCATATGCAATTGCCTGAACCAAATCACCGTCATTTAGCTCAATCGGTTCCTGATATATAGGACTATCCTCCGTAGGATCGTTACGGCCGATCGTATAATGTATGACTGCTCCCGGCGTTGTGCTGGAAATCTCCACCTTATAATTCTTGAAAGTGAATACGGGAGCTGCAGCATGATAAGATGTCACCTGATAAGTGGTCACATCTGAATTTGCAAGACCATCCTTTACCGCTATCGCCTTAACGAGAAGATTAGACGGAACGAAGACGGGAGTAGAATAGACACGGCTTCCCGTGGTAGGTTCAGTACCGTCAAGAGTATAATATATGGTTGCGCCCGGAGTAGACGACAGCATCATCACATGTGTGTCATCATACATACTTATACGTGGCCTTGCCGTCACACCGCTCTCATCATTACCGGGGCTTCCGGGTTCATCGGGAGTTGCCGGGTCGTAGGAATATTCATACCTGAAATTTGCTGTCAGCGTCACATGTCTGCTTGGCAATGTGTAAGAGAAGTTGAGCACATCCGACACTATGTTGCCAAGATCGTCAGTCCAGTTTTCAAATACATAATACTCTTTCGCAGTTGCACTAACATTTATACTTCGTCCATCAGCATATTCACCTCCACCGGACATCGATGATACAGCTCCTTCCGGATTAGACACAAGTGTAAGCTTATGGTAAAGAACAGGGGTTCCCGGTTCGGAAGGAGTCGTCGGCTCATATTCAAAGTTAGCCACAAGATTTCGACTTCCTTCTTCTACCGTAAAACTGAGAGTAGCGGATGTGGAAATTACTTCTCCATTTTCCGTCCAGTTAACAAATCTGAATCCGGAATTGGTATTAGCAACCAATCTTGCTGTAGAGCCGATCACATATTTTGCTTCCGACCCATCGATTTCTACAAAATCTCCATATTTGCGTATGCTTCCACCATTAGAGGGAGAAACATCCATATGTACTGTAGCATAAGTCTTGATATCCGGAACGGATGGCTCTTCCGGCAAGGTGGGATCATACTCAAGACGGGCTATTAGAGTCACGTCTTGAGCCGGCATAGTGTATCTGAAGCGGGTTGAAGTCGAGACTACGTTACCTTCCTCGTCTTCCCATTGGAGAAAACGGAATCCTGAGTTTAGGGAACAGTTTACTGTGACCGAAGTGCCGGCTGTATAGGATGCTGACTCCGGAGAAGGGCGTCCACCCTCAGCCGGAATGCACCGAGTGGCAAAGGCATACTGTCCTTCGTCTTGAGCAAACGTTGTCGCGCTCCACTTAAAGAGCGCGAGCAACGGCAGCAATAATCTAAGAATCCTCATATTGTATGGGATTAACATTTTTATTTAACTATGGTCTTGAAGCTTTGACCATTCACATTCACAATATAAACACCACCGGCGACTGTAAATTCAAGTGTACCTTCGTCAACGACAGCGTTTGAAATCAGGACACCGTCAGCACCATAGACAGCGACAGACGCACCTTTGGCAGCGACAACCGAAATAGAGCCTTCATTGCCAGTCACCTTAACGTCGATGTTTGCCATCTCTTCAACAGCTGTAGAAGAAGAGGGAGCGAAACGGATTGAGAAACGACTGTTGTCTTCTCCTGACTTAGTAGCGGTAAAGAGATAGTCACCCTCTGTCAGATCCTGCTCAATTTTAGACTCATTGTCATATAGCCATGCCTTGCGGTCGGCACGAACCGCTGAAATACGATATGTTTCTCCGGCAACGGGGATATAGACACCAAGCGTGGCGTTGCCGTCGGCGTAAGGTCGTTCGTTGATTGCAAGCGGATAACGGTTCTCTCCGATTGTATAGATCTGCGCCACCTCGTTGTCCATACTCATGAACTTGGAAGCATCACATGTACCCTCATAGGCAAGAGACGCATCTTCGTTTATCACGATGCGGGTATAGTCATCTGCGCTATCGTTGTTGCCACGAGTAATTTCAAGATTAAGTTTGTGACGATTGGGATCCACAACGTTTATCTGCTGAGTATGGGGGCGGATAACCTCATTGCTTCCCTGACGACCTCCACGAGGCATTGCAAAGGTGACGTCGGAAGAGGATTTCTGCACAAAGAAGGGCTGCATAGGCCGGAGCACATAGTTATCGTCAGTAAGTGAATAAGCACGGTAGGTGGATCCATCCCAAACAGTGATAGGAGCCTGCAGTTCGATGCTATAAATATCGTAGTATGTCGGATAGGGATTACCAACAAGGTTCCACCCTGCGTTTTCAGCAGATTCGCAAACATTATCGTCGATGCTCATCGGAGCCTCGCCTAAACCAAAGAAGGCTGGAAGTTCTGATGTAGCGGCTGGAAGATGGAGTGTACCGGCAGCGGCAGCCTGGATGATGTAGCCCTGACCGCGCTTCAGCACGTCAGAAACAGTCATCTTCGCCCAGTTTCCAGAAGCGCTGTTTTCTGTTGCGCGGCGGTTACCGTCATAACGGTAAATCACCCATGAGTCAGTGGCGGGATATCTCACGTCGGCCATCTTAACGTCAGTCACCGGAGAGAAGAAATACCATTTGCCATTACTCGGAACATAGAACTTAGTTGTAAGACTATTTGCTGTCACCTGATCGCTTTCATTAAGGAAACAAGCGGGAACATCTTCCTGGACGTTATATGTAACGTCATTGAGAGAAAGGGGTGTATCTTCAGCTATATCGAGGATGCCTCCTACTTCGAGGTCGATGGAAGGAGTGCCTGTCATAGTATAGTCGCTGTTGAGCATAAGGTGTCCGTGTATTGCCCAAAGGTCGGATTCCGATATATCAATAGACGATTTCAGATTTCTAAATTGGAACCAATATGGATCAACTTTATAAGTTCTTAGTGCGAATTCCGGAACAATCACAGATACTACATCCTTGTCATTGTCCCTGAAAGGATCCTCTCCGCTGACAGTCGTAGGAGGAGTTACACTTGGAACTATAATCCTCTCTAAGGAAAAGCATTCATGAAATGTGGCATTCAAATTATTAGCATATGAATTCAATGTTACTTCCTTCAATTGACCGCAACGAAAAAAAGCCGCTCTTCCAATATTTGTTACATTTTTAGGTATAACTACTGAAGTAATATTCGAACTATCAAAGGAAAACTCTCCGATAGAAACCAAAGATTCAGGAAATACAATCGATTCTAATTGTGTGCCTCGAAAAGCAGAACTACCAATCGTCTTTACACCTTCAGGCATTTCTATTGATTTTAAACTGGAGTTATTAAAACAACTTATTGGAATATTCGCACACGACTTAGAGAGTTTAACATGCTTCAAAGAATTGCAACTTTGAAAAACATTTTGTTCCATTGAAAGGGTAGCATCACTCTCCTCAAATATAACTTCCCTTAATCCGGTCATTTCAAATGCCCATCGTCCTATGTAATTGACAGAACCTGGTAATACGATTTTTCTAATAGTAGTTGCTATAAAAGCTCTCTCACCTATAAATTTAACAGTATTTGATACTGAAACATTTCTAAGTCTAGAATCACGAAACGCATTATTATCTAATGTTTCAACCCCATTGGGTATGTCCAATACTCGCAATGATGACGCTCGAAATGATGAGTCTCCAATTTTTTTCAAAGATTCCGGAAGAAAAACTGTATATAATCGAGAGAATCCTTGGAAAATCGTATTTGATATCTCTGAGATATCCGTTTCCCTGAAGTCAACAACCACAATGTTGTTGAGCCGTTTCACTACTTCCATGTCGGTATCATTGAGAGATCCTTTAATCCGTAAAAATTCGATATCCAACATACTTCTGTCTCCCATAACATCGACCAGAGAGGATACAAACTGTCCTGGAGCTTCGACTGTAACCTCATCCCAGTTAATTTTCTTCACACATATATTCTTAATCGCTGAACAATATCCATCGCCATGATTATACTTATCATTAGATGTTGATTTAAATTCCACAATATGGCTACCGACTTCAAAGATGATATGTGCATCACCTTGCCAGCCTCCATCTCCTGTTATATAGGACACTTCCTTTCCATCCACGGTCAATGTAAGGTCATCACCCTCAACCGGTAGCTGCCTAAACCAATCAAATGTGATGTAGGTTTCCTTATCCGTAGAAAATGAAAATTTCAATATGGATGTGAAGGCTAAGTTATCCTCATCTATCGGAGTCTTAACCTCAATACCCGTACCTGATGAGGGGGTATTGACGATCCAAGGATGTTCCGCATCATTGGTCCATGTTAATTCGACATCGCTGTCAGTGACGATGGCTGCATTGATCTCATCAGATGTAGCTCCCTGTGCGAAAGCCGTAGTGTACGCACACAGCGTCACGAGCAGGATCGCAAAATAGCGAAACCGCTCTACTTTCATAAGTAAAGTACTTGTCATGATTTTATTTGTTTTATTTATTGTTATTATTATTTCATAATTATAAAGCTGTTAACTCGCATATTGGCATATAGTACTGAAAATACAGCATTCAGGCATAGCCTACTTCTAAGCAAATCAACGCATTAACTGGCATGGATACGAAATTTTTAAAACTGCCACAAAAGCATCCTAAAAAATACATTTATTGTCGTTTCATATTTTTAGTTTGGTTTGTTTTTGGCCTCCAAATGATGAATCCTTGGTCATAAGGAGTAATAATGATATAAAAAGCGTAGGATTCGCTATCATTGCCGTCCTACGTTCTGAGGCTTCTCGCATTGCCCATCAATAGTCGGACGGCAACGCAGAAGCCTACGCAA
>CAMWLX010000246.1 GCA_947175225.1 uncultured Porphyromonadaceae bacterium | reverse complement strand
GTCCAAAGCGGCATCCGCCCCGGCGACCGCGTAGTCCTCTCCGACATGTCCCGCTTCAAAGACTCCTCCTCCCTCCGCGTCAGAAATTGATAATTGTAACCAACCCATGATTAAACATGATAAACCATGATTAAACATGATAAACCATGATATATCATGATACATCATGATTCAACTGATAAAAAATGAATTTAATAAAAAAGACAATAAAAGAAGCCCTGAAGACTCCCGGATTCTCCCTCCTCTACATGGCGGGAGTAGCCTTCACGATAGCCTTCACCATAATCTACGGCATGCTCCTCTATAGCCAGCTCGGTCCCGTCTACCCGGAATACGACCGCAATTCCACTGTATATGTGGAGACTGTAGTGCTAATAGATGGATACAATAGATCAAGCAGCAATGTCGGACCGCTTTTAATTGAGGAATTCATGCGCGATAAGCTCAAGTCGGCTGATTATATGACGGCTATGGGTAGCCTCGGAGGAGGGTATCCCATGATTCAGACAGATGGACACGGCCCTGAGTTCCATGCAGAGGTTCGCTATGTAGAACCATCATTCTTTAAATTCTATAAATATATTTTCAAGGAAGGAAAGCCATTCTCTCAAGAAGATTTCGACTCCGAGTTGTCGGTTGCAGTCATCACTGAGGGAATTGCAAAAAGGCTCTTTGGATCTTCAGAGGAGGCAATAGGGAAAGACATATCAATTGATCATGTCAACTACCGCATCCGTGGTGTCTTCCGTGAAGGAAGTGCCCTCAACGTAGATTCCTATGGGGAAATATTCCTTCCCTATAGCTTGGTGATGGACTCCAGTATCATGCAACAGGAAAGTTTACGTAGATATTTCGGAGGCCTCAGGACAGCTATTAAGGTGAAGCCGGGCAAAGAAGAAGCCCTGCGTGACGAGTTGCGCGACATTTGCCGACGCATAAATGCAATGGACACAACCTCTGAAACTTTCTATCTGCCGGGGGTAATGTCGCATGCTGAGCATGTGCTGACCGACACCGAACTTGAATGGAGTTGGGATGGAAACAATGACGAACAATTTAAGATAAAAGAGACCCCATCTTTCCTGCAAATGTGGAAGCCGTTTCTCATTGCGCTCCTTGTTGTGCTTGTGATTCCTGCACTCAACATCAGCGGACTTATAGGAGCAAGAATGGACCGGATGGCATCCGAATTGGGAGTGCGCCGCTGCTTCGGGGCAAACCGACGGAAACTCATGGGTATGATATTGTCTGAAAATCTTGTCCTGACTCTTCTCGGCGGAATATTAGGGCTGATAGCTGCGTGGCTGATATCAGTCTTAGCAGGCAACTTCCTCCTGCAGCTCACTCCCCTGGCATATGAACAAGGATTCCGGTTTGGCAACGACGCATCTTTCATCACAGGAGAATCGGCATTCGCACCACTGCTCTTCGCGTTCGCCTTGTGCATCTGTGTAGTCCTCAACCTAATATCGGCATGGATTCCGGCACGACGAGCCCTCCATACCCAGATAACAGAATCTATCAACACAAAACGATGAAATTAGCCATGACACAGATATTAAAATCAATCTTCGGAAGGAAGACACGCTCGATCGCTCTTTTCATCGAGATTGTGATAGTCACCATAATAGGATGGATAATTATCGAGCCTGTGGCGGTCAATACAACAACGGCACTGATTCCTGCAGGATACGACTACGACCGACTCGTGATGCTGACGTTCGGCTTTTTATCTCCCACATCTACGGAATACGATAAATCGGCTGAAAATATGGAAAAAAGACAGCCGTATGAAAATCTTCTGCGCATGATCAGACAGCGCCCGGGAGTGGAAAAAGCCACATTCTCATTCTACCAGTCATTTGAAATGAATGGAAGGTCTTCAAACGGACACCAAGCCGATTCGACTTATATGGAAAAGGGAATAGAAGACCTCAGCTTCAGCATGACATGTATAGAATTTATTCCTAATACGGATTTCTTCTCCACATTCGGAATAAAAGATGTAAACGGCAATGATTTTCAAGAACCGGAAATGAGTGAAAGCAACTACATTATCAGCCAATGCGTAGCAAAAGCTCTTTTCCCTGACTCTACTGCCATTGGCAAGGAAGTGTATACTTCAATGCCATGGAGACCTTACGCCATAACCGCCGCAGGTGTTACCGCTGATGTGCCATACAACAAAGGCGACGGAAGAATCGGCACTTACTACATTGCAAGAGACTGGGAAGGATGGTCCAGGCCTGCAGGGATTATGGTCCGTCTCGGCGAGGGTGTCAACCCCCGCGCATTCATCGACAAACTGACTGCCGATCTCTCACAATACCGCTCCGGCAACATATACCTGACCCATCCAGTCTATATGAGCGACCAGCGCGACGAGATATTCGCTCCAAAGCAACGCGAGCTAACACAGAAATGGATGATAGTCGGCTTCTTCCTGATCAATGTTCTCTTAGGCGTGGCAGGCACCTTCTACGTCCAGTGCAAGACCCGCATACCCGACGCAGGAGTGATGCGTGCATTCGGAGCCCCTCGCCGAAAGGTAATCTGGAGCATAGTGGGTGAGGCTATAGTGACTACCATCCTTGGCTGGCTCATCGGAAGCATTATCTACCTGATTTACCTGAAATACCAGGGCTTCCCGATGGAAACGGATGCCGCCCCAATCATCCGGTACCTCCGCCCCGTCTGGCACGACACAAAACTTGGACGCTACTCAATAATAGGAGGAATAATCCTTCTCCTCCTGCTCATGACCTCCGCCCTCGGCGCATGGCTTCCCGCCCGCAAGGTAGGCCGCGTCCCCATCGTCGACTCCCTCCGCGACGAATAATTATGGAGAAGGAGGCTTCCCAGCCTCCCTCCACATCTCTCCCCCAAAATGCATAAAAAACAAATCTATCAAGATCTAACATGATATCCCATGATATACCATGATATACCATGATAAATCATGAATTAACCAACAACTGAAAACTAAAAAAACAAAATTATGATAACTCTTAAAGACATCAACAAAATCTACCGTACAGATGAAATCGAGACCCAAGCTCTCGAAAACGTTAACATCCACATAGACAAAGGCGAATTTGTCTCCGTAATGGGACCCTCCGGCTGCGGCAAGTCGACCCTCCTAAACATCGTCGGCCTCCTCGACACCCCTACTTCAGGCACTGTCACAATAGCCGGAACAAACGTCGAAGGCATGAACGACTCCCACCTCGCTGCCTTCCGCAACCGGAAACTCGGCTTCGTCTTCCAGAGCTTCCACCTCATTGACTCCCTCAACGTCATAGACAATGTAATGCTCCCTCTCCTCTACCGCAAGTCCAGCGCATCAGAACGCGAGAAACTCGCCAAGCAAGTTCTCGAGCGCGTAGGCCTCAGCCACCGTATGCGCCATCGCCCCTCACAGCTCTCCGGCGGTCAGTGCCAGCGCGTAGCCATCGCCCGCGCCATCGTAGGCAACCCTGAGATAATCCTCGCCGACGAGCCCACCGGCAACCTCGACTCCAAGATGGGCGCAGAAGTAATGGATCTCCTCCACACCCTCAACCGCGAAGACGGACGCACCATCATGATGGTGACCCACAACGAAGAGCAGGCCCACCAGACCGACCGCATCATCCGCTTCTTCGACGGCCGCCAAGTTCAATGATCAATTATCAATGACCAATTAAGGATATAATGAAATCATCGTAGCTCGGAGAGCTGTAATCGTGCCAAAACCCCAGGCTTCAGCCTGGGGGAAAAGACATTGGCTCAGTAGCCTCGGAGAGGCGCTTTGTGATGTCGGCATTTAAAATTCTCAATTCTCAATTCTCAATTCTCAATTATGCAAAGATATTTCAAACAAGCCTGGGGTAGCCTCCGGAAGCAGCCACTGCTGAGCGCAATCAGCATAGGCGGCACAGCTTTGGCTATCTTCCTGATCATGGTGATAGTCATGATCGACGAGGTGAAAGTCGCGCCCTTTGCGCCCGAAAGCAACCGAGACCGCTGGCTGGTGCAGACCGCAGCCTCAATCGGTAACAAGGAATGGGGATCAACCCCCGACAACAACTCATCCAACGGTGGCATGTCATACAATACCATCCGCCGCACTTTCTACGAAATGAAACTCCCTGAAGCTGTAGGCTGCTTCTCATGGAGCAATACCGAAAGCCATCTTTCCGTGCCCGGAAAGACCTCGATGGGTGCAAGAAGAAAAGACACCGACCATGGATTTTTCAACGTGATGGATTTCACTTTCATATCCGGTCATCCCTACAACGAGGCAGATGTGGAGTCAGGGCGTCAGGTAGCGGTGATCACTGAATCACTCGCCCGTAAACTCTTCGACACCACTGATTGCGAAGGCAGGGAATTCTCCATCGACCACGTGCCCTACCGTGTGAGCGGCGTGGTGCGCGATGTCAGCAACCTGACGACATTCGCCGACGCTGACCTCTGGGTGCCACTGACATCCAACGGCACCGACAAATTCACTTGGTGTGAGCATATGGGAGGACTGGGCGCAATCATCGTCGCTCCGAGCAAAGCTGATTTCCCCGCAATCCGCGAGGAATACAAAAAAGTTTGGAGTAAATTTGAAGACGAGATCAAGGAAGCCGGTTGGGAATTCTACTACCGTCAGCGTCCATACGACCAGTTTACTACTATCAACACTCGCGGAGCCAACATGGAGCCTGACATGGATGGAGTCAGAAGGCATAATCTTCTCGTCTATGCAATCCTTCTGCTGATCCCTGCGATCAACCTGAGCAGCATGACCCAAAGCCGTCTCCGCCACCGCCGTGAGGAGATAGGCGTAAGAAGGGCTTTCGGTGCCACTAAGATTGCAATTATGAGCGAAATCTTCATCGAGAGCCTCGTGATAACGGTCATCGCCGGAATCATAGGACTCATTCTGAGCATTGCCTTCATATTCTTAGGCGGCAAGACTGTTCTCGCCGGAGGAGCCGACGTCACCGGGCTCTCCTTAGGAATGGTGTTCAATGCGGGAGTGTTCGGAATTGCACTATTCTTCTGCTTCCTGATGAATCTCTTCTCCGCTACATTCCCGTCATGGCAGGCATCTAAAACAAATATTGTCAACGCCCTCTCCGGAGGCAAAAAGTAAGCACATATGAAAAGAAAACTGTTGACCCAGATGCGTGCCGAATGGCGCGCCAACATATGGATGGCGGTCGAACTGCTGTTAGTCTCGGTGGTGCTCTTCGTGCTTGCCGACAAGATCTACACTGTTGTGGCCACTCTCAACGAACCGCTCGGATTCAATTCCGAACACTGCTATGTAATTAAAGTAAGGGAAGTGTCGGAAGCCGCTCCTGACTATAAGGCATATGAATCGGGAGACGATAGATACCGCGATCTTCTTACCCTCAAGGAAAGAGTGCTCGCCCGGCCCGAAATTTCAGCCGCTACAATCAGTTCCAACGCAATCCCCTACAATCCCAACAACTCGATGATCCAGCTCGACATCGACACCTTCAGTATGGCAGATGCGCCGCTGCTCGTACGCCGTGTGGATCCTGACTTCTTCAAGGT
>CAMWLX010000245.1 GCA_947175225.1 uncultured Porphyromonadaceae bacterium | reverse complement strand
GTATAGTCGCCGGCTGTGCTGGAAGTGGCAAATGGGTGCTTGCGTTAATCAAAGCACAACGCGTACAAAAAGAATATGGTAATAATTATAAGGTTATTGTATTCACAAAAGCTCTCTGCAATTACATGAATTCAGGAAAGCAAGAGTTGGGGTTGACAAACGACTTCTACTATCATCAAGAATGGAAGTATAAGCGAGAAAAAAGAGGTAGATACATGGTATATAGCCGCGACGAAAATGGAAATATGATTCCATTTATGCCTACTGCTGACTATATCATAGTAGATGAGATCCAAGATTTTAGCAATGAGGAGATCCTGGAATTTTTAAATGCCACCAAGAAAAATTTCTTCTTCTTCGGTGACACAGCTCAATCTATTTACGAAGGGATGAAAACAACTCTCCCAGTAGATAGAATCAGTTCTATTGTTCCGCTGAATATGAAGGTGAAAAATTGGGAGCTATATCGCAACTATCGTCTTCCGTTACCTGTTGCACGAGTTGTTCAACCCGTTGGAGTTGATCTCCCCCCTTTTATCGAGAGTACCTATAAAAGCCAGGAAACCGCAATTCCTCGGTTCATAAAATATCATAATGACGACAGCCAAATAAAGGCTATTCATGACATTATTGTTAAAAACAATATGACAGACGTGGCAATATTATTGCCAGATAATAAGTTTGTCAAGAATACTTATGACAAACTAAAAGCTTTGGGTGGAAATTATGAAGTTCGTTACAATGATCGAGATAATTTTAAAAATAGCCTGGATAGCCTAAACTTTAGCTCCACTAATCCTAAAGTAATGACCTATCATAGCGCCAAAGGATTACAGTTTGAGACTGTTTTCCTCCCTTTTATTGAATTGTTTTCTGGGGAGGAATCAGATCGGAAAGCTCTGTATGTTGCAATGACTCGTACTTATCGCAATCTGTATGTTATGTATTCTTTAGGACTACCATCCCCACTAGATAAAATTAAGCCCAGTTTATATAAGACCACTGAAATTGATGAAATTGACGACTTGTAAAAATGAAATACTATATTCCCACAAGTTCGCTGAACTTTAATAATATTCTCTCAACAGAATCAATCTCACCAAAGTCCTTTTATGAAAAAAGAGGATTCGGATATTCACGATGGTTCACAGTAGGAGAGAATTGTATAGAGCATTTAATTTTGCTCTATGGTGAACCCCATATGTTTGAGCGTCCGAAATCTGATCTTGAGGATCATCCTATGCTTATAGAAATCGATATCGATGAGGAATTTCCCACAATATCAGATAGTATATTTTATACGGATAGGACTATATATCTTAATCCCTGGCAAACAAAGTTTATCTTTTTTACTGAAAAAGATAAAACAATAACCCTATCTATGTCAGATAGCAGTTTGGAAACAAAACTTGTCCGACTATATCAGCGAAAGGTTTCTATTCAGCGATTTGATGGAGTCTATCCTATAATTCAGAAAGATAAGATTGCACATATAAATGAAATAGGCAGTTTTATCGAAGACTACTATTTAATCAATAAGATGAAAGGTCTCCTATATGGCTATTATATAGGAGCAAACCTCTCCTCTTCAAAAGAGTATGTATATAAACTTGACACATTACGAGAAATCTTTAATATTTTTTCTTCTGTAGTGTCAAGTTACGATAAAACGCCTTCCACCGCTCAACTCTCAAGATTAAACGAGTTGTTTGACTATCTTGATAGTCAGCAGCCTATATATACCGATTTAGAGAATGAATTTGGGGATAGGCAATTGGTAGACAGAATATTCTCCATTTTTAAACGTCATGGATATATATTTACAGCTATTGATCGAAATGAGTTAATACTTGGTCTTCAAGAAGATGGCGAAAATAATAAATCTATAGCATGGATTAATCGCGAGATTATTCGTGCCAAGGCTCTCGTATCTTCTTCTAGTAGCAAGTTGGATCCTGATAAGGCAGAAATAATTGTTTCTGTAAAAGATAAGGAGGCGACCACAAAAGCAATATTAGACAGTCAGCTGTCTAAGTTATTTGTTAATTGGGTAAGTGAAGTCCTTTGCTCTAAAGCATTCAATGGCAAAATTAACTCAATTAAAGAAAGTCTATCGGACGAGATAACTAAATCAGCGAAAAATATTATCGGTGCAGACTGGGAAAATAGTCCAATCAGGACGTATCTTAATCAACTCCGTCGCCATGTACGAGGGGAAGAATTTAATCAAAAGTGGGACAATGGTGTCTTATCTTCTATTTCAGCAGTTTTGATAAAAGGAGATGAATGGGAGCAACTATTAAACTTCATGCAGAGCAAAGGTATGTACGACTATCGACTTGCTTTCGCCATTTACGGTATGCTTAATGGTTTCGCCAATCTGACTCGCGACTTTACTGACATACTACTTAACACCGGCTCTGAGTATCTGTCAAGAGTGTATCGGGAGTTTTATGGTCAACTTTTAGAAAAAAGTATTCCCGAGATCCAGGCTTCAACTCCTAGCTCTGTAACAAAGAAGCCAGTAATAAGTTCTTCTGATAATGGCGGTCAGAAAGTTGTACTTCAAAGCCCTGAGAGAAAGTCTCTACATGAGTGGCAAGATGAAATTAGAGCATTCGCACGCTCCATTATTAAGAGAGATAAAGTTAAACTACTTAGTTCTCTAGAGGATGCTCTTGTCCAAAATGGATCTAATCAAGATTATTTCTTTTTCATCACAATGCTTGATAACTTTAACGGATGGAAGCCTGGTAAGAATGGGCCCAATACCGCATGGAGGAGAATGCAGGAACATTATGTACCCGACTATAATCAGCGCATAGGGAAATCTTCAAAAAATCATACTGCCGAAACGAAAACTATTCAATCCAGCAGGAGCCTGCTTAATGGTATCGTGAATGAAATTCAGGGCGGTGCCCAAACTATGATGAATGGCTTGTTTGGTGCAGATTTCAGAGAAGATAATCTAAATGTTACACAGCAGGAAGTCAAATCTATACCGGTTTCAAAAGCTGGAAAATCGATACTTGAAGATACCCAATGGATTTATGACTGTTCTTCTCTGATATCAGATTCTAAAGCACGTCGCCAGTTCATAGAAGATATGGAATGGTTCGTTGGTAATCATCAGGATACCTATATTGATAAAAAGAAGGGGCCGGTAGCAGGATATTATGCAGGACATGATAGAACTAATATGCGTGTTAAAGAACGCCTTAGGGCTTACATGCAGAATAAACTAAATCCTAGGAGTGAAAAAATGCGATGGATTGCAGAAATTTACCTAAATATTCCTATTAATAAAATAATGGATTACATCTCAAGCGCATATGGCTACTGAAAAAGTATGTGTTAGAACCGACGCAGGTGAAATAGTTGAAGCAACCGCACCCGTTATTATTTCAGCAAGCCGTTCAACTGATATTCCTGCTTTTTATGCCAAGTGGTTTTTTAACCGCTTGGCTAAAGGTTATTGTACTTGGATCAACCCATTCAATCAACAGAAACAGTATATATCCTTTTCTAAATGCAAGGTAGTTGTATTCTGGACAAAGAATCCAGAACCTATCATCCCCTATCTACACATTTTGGATAAAATGGGAATCCACTACTATTTTCAAGTGACGCTAAATGATTATGAAGGAGAAGGCCTAGAACCGAATCTTCCATCTGTTGAAAAAAGGATTGAGACTTTCAAAAAACTATCAACCACAATTGGCTCCAATCGATTAATTTGGAGATTCGATCCTATTCTTCTTTCGTCCCAGATCTCTCCACGTTCTATTCTCTCAAAGATATGGAAAATTGGAAATAACTTAAAGGGCTATACAAATAAACTTGTTTTCAGTTTCGTTGACATAAAGACTTATCGAAAAGTTCAGAATAATCTAGTGAAGGAGACCTCACTATTCACCAAAGAGAATGTCGAGAATGGAGAGGGTTCTGAATCTCAAAGAATTGAGATTATTGAAGGGCTCTGTAAATTGAGAGAAATCTGGAAAAATGAGGGATGGAATTTAACCATGGCGACATGCGCAGAATCACTGGATTTGGAAAAATATGGAATCGAACATAACAGATGTATCGATGGTGAGTTGATGAAAAGAGAATTTGGAGAGGATAAAGAGCTTGTATATTATCTTCATACAGGTAAACTTCCTGAACTTAATCTTTTTGATGAGATATCGGAATTTGCTGTAAGACAAAAGAATCTGAAAGATAAGGGTCAGAGAAAACTATGCGGCTGTATGATCAGTAAAGATATTGGGATGTATAATACCTGCCGTCATTTCTGCGTATATTGTTATGCAAATGCCGGAAGGAATGTAGTTATCGAGAATGCTAAGAAGCACTCTGATGAAAGCGAAAGTATAATAAACTAAAGTCCGCTCATAACAAATATAACAGTCCTTAAGAAATAATACATTACTCGCTAAAAGGCATGACAATTGAGGATATAAAGGCATTGATTGCTTCGGATGAGTCGAGGACTCTGGAGCTAAAGAAGAGTACCGGAGAACTGAAAGACGGTATGCATGCGGCGTGTGCTTTCTTGAATACGGAGGGTGGTTGGCTGATTTTCGGCATCGCACCGAAGTCACTGAAGACAATCGGTCAGCAAGTGACTGATGATACCCAACGTGAAATAGCTCAGGCTCTCGCAGGATTACAGCCGGCAGTCGATATGCGGCCAGAGTATATTGATGTGCCGGATCATCCTGGTCATAAACTTATCGCCATGCACTTCGATGGCTGGGTTTGGGGTGAGCGACCCCACACTTTCCACGGTTGTCCTTACTACAAAGTTGAGAGTACCACAAAGGTTATGCCGCAGGATATGTATGATGAACGAATAAGAGCCTTTGAGCCGAAAACATATTCTTGGGAATTACGGCAGGCTGAAGGTGTGACTCTTTCTGATCTCAATGAAAAGCACATTCGCGGTTGCATACGTCTTGGTGTCGAAGGAGGACGAATTCCTGCCAGTGCTTTGAGTGCGCCTATATCCGATACTCTATCGAAATGGAAACTGCTTAAAAATGGTATTCCAACCAATGGTGCGTCGATGCTTTTCTCTGATAATGTTTATGAATACGATACTATCAAGATAAAGATGGCTCGTTTCCTGGGTACAGATAAGAATGAGTTTATCGATGAGATGCGTGTCGAGGGGAATTTCTTCGACTTGCTTGATGCAGGATTGGCGTTCTGTTTCAAACACCTCAATCTCAGCGGTAAAATCACCAACCGCAGTCTTCAACGCGAAGAGCGGCTTGAGATTCCTTACAAGGCACTGAGAGAAGCCATAATCAACTCGCTCTGTCATCGTCAGTGGGAGAAATATAATCTGCTCAATAGCATCGCCATCTATGATGACCGTGTGGAAATCGGCAATCCCGGTATCTTCCCTTCACAGATTACACCCGAAAACATCAAGGAGCCTCACGACTCCTACCCTTATAATGTCAAAATGGCAGAAGCGCTCTACCGTTCTATGTGGTTGGAGAACTGGGGCTCAGGAGCGAAGCGCATAATCGAAGCATGTCAGGAACAAGGTGTAGAAGAACCCACATGG
>CAMWLX010000244.1 GCA_947175225.1 uncultured Porphyromonadaceae bacterium | reverse complement strand
TTCCTAATCTTATATTCTGATGGATAAAGATTGTTACTTCTATTTCCTAAGTTTTTCAAAAATCCTAATCGGAGTCCATTATACGTCGCTGTCAGATACCCTCTTGGAGTCCCTTCAGGAAGCATAATAGACTCGCGCGCCAAATATCGCAGAGCTTCTTCCTTTGTCAATCCCACTTCAGGAAAAGCAGCAGCCATTGCCGTCGACATTGCAAGCGGATGAGCGGGAATAAGATCTTTCCCCTTGATTTCTCCTATCTCAACTCCTGCCGACATTATTCTGACTCCTTTAGGAATAGAGTCAAGCAGTGCAGATGATTCTTGCGATAGACCAAGAAGATGACCGTCATGATTGATAATCTCAAAATCTCCTGAGATCCACGTCTTCGCTGTGTCTAAGACTTTCTTGTCTGTTTTCTCAGCTCGTTTTCCCAATTTTTTCTTAGACTTCAATCGAAAAGTTTCCCCTAAATGTGCAGAGGGTTTTCGGAAAACTGCGACAAATAGCCCTTCCCCTCTCGTGAAGCCGGGCATAAACCGAATGCAAGGAACAGAATCCTTTACTTCTCTCTGAATGCCAAACTGTCCTGCAAGGCCGGTGTCAACCGGTTCGAGTCGGAATGTCTCCGCTATCCAAGCAGCCATGTCTTCATCTTCAGTGGTGTTGAAAGTGCATGTGGAGTATATGAGATATCCTCCCGGGGCAAGCATCTCTATTCCGTTCGCAATAATGCTACGTTGCAGCTCTGAGCATTGACGTATAAGTCCCTCGCTCCATTGGATTCGTGCAGTCTCATCTTTGCGCATCATTCCCTCTCCTGAACATGGCGCATCTATTACGACTAAGTCAAAAAGTCCTTTCATAGAAGAGAGTCGAGATGTGTCAGCATTAGTCACAATAACGTTGTGATAGCCATATTTGCAAAGGTTTTCCTTCAGAATGTTGGCTCTGGATGGGTTGAATTCATTAGCGAGCATGACGCTTCCTTCCGGCAGAGCATTGAGTATAGCTGTTGTCTTGCCTCCGGGAGCGGCACATAGGTCGCATGCCGCAATGGGAGAATCTTTGAACAAATCCTTTGCTATTGTCTCGTAGACCATCGATGATGCATCTTGCACATAGAACGCTCCTGCATGGAGGAGAGGATTGAGAGTGAAAGATGGTCGTTCACTCAGATAGCTACCGGATTCGCACCATGGGACCGGCATCATGACGGGATAGAGCAGTTCTGTAGAAGGCTTATGCCTGTTGACACGTATAGAGGTTTCCGGCTCTCCGCGAAGTGCGGAAAACAGGATTTCAGCACTGTTTTCGCCGATTTCAGAGCGAATTTTGGCCTTAAAACCTTCAGGTAAAAATTTATCTTCAATCATTTCACCGCAAAATTAGTAAAAAACGAGGAATTTTGTTAATTTTGTAGTATGAAAATTCAATCGGCTCTTTATCTTGTGCCCGTTCCTATCAGCGGTGCCCCCGTTTCCGACGTGATTCCCGCCGGAAATTTGGAGACTGTGTGTCAATTGCGCCATTTTATAGTTGAGAATCTCCGTACGGCTCGACGCTACTTGAAGAGTATCGATCCGGGTTTTCCAATCGCAGATTGCACTTTCGATGTGCTTGATCGGCATACGAGTCCGGAAGAAGTTGGCGCTATGTTGGAGCCGCTCCGCAAGGGGGAGCCTGTAGGCGTAATGAGTGAGGCAGGATGCCCGGCTGTCGCCGACCCCGGGAGCCATCCGGTAGAGATCGCTCAAAGAGAAGGACTCAGAGTGATTCCGCTCGTGGGCCCAAGCTCCATTCTGATGTCGCTGATGGCTTCGGGTTTCAATGGGCAAGGTTTTTCTTTCCATGGTTATCTTCCCATTGATGGGGCAGAGAGACGCAAGGCTTTGAAGCGTCTGGAATCTGAATCAGCCAATAGGCAGATGACCCAGATTTTCATTGAGACTCCCTATCGAAACAACCGTATGGTGGCACTTCTTTCGGAAGCTTTGTCGCCAGCCACGATGGTATGTGTAGCCTGCGACATTACGGATCCTGAACGGGAAGAAGTGATTACAGCTCGGGCAGACGGTTGGAAAAAAAGAAAATATGATTTTGACAAGCGTCCGGCTATCTTCCTCCTTTATGCCGGGGCAAAAGGCGGCGACCGCCGCAGAT
Source organism: uncultured Porphyromonadaceae bacterium (assembly GCA_947175225.1). GTDB lineage: Bacteria > Bacteroidota > Bacteroidia > Bacteroidales > Muribaculaceae > Lepagella. The sequence continues at coordinate 3,427 of CAMWLX010000244.1, read as the reverse complement.
ATGAGAAGAAATGAGCAAGAAGATATATTTCCCTAATCAGCCGCAACTCCCATTCGACGAATGGGACGATGATTTGGCTTCCGGGCGTGAGACTCCATCTGTCGCAGCCCCTAAACCTTTATACTTCTGCTCATTTGGAAGCGGATCAAGCGGCAACAGTTGCTATATCGGCTCAAGAGAAGGGGGGCTGATATTAGATGTTGGCATAAAGGCTGAGGAGATAGAGCGTGGTTTGGCTGCCAATGGTGTCTCCATGAATCATGTGAAGGGAATCCTCTTGACACATGATCATGCCGACCATGTGAAATATGTCTATGCTCTTTTGCGCAATAACCGCCATCTGAAGCTTTTCTGCACAAATCGAGTCTTGAATGGAATACTTCGCAGGCATTCCATTTCAAAGCGAATTAAGGAGTATCATGTGCCTATCTTTAAGGAAATCCCTTTCAAGGTGCTCGATTTTGATATTACGGCTTTCGATGTGCCGCATGATGGGACCGACAACATGGGATTCTCCATAGAATTTGATTCGCGCAGGTTTGTGCTTGCCACTGACTTGGGAGAAGTGACCGACCGTGCTCGATACTACATGAGCCGGGCTACATATTTGATGATAGAATCTAATTACGATGCCCAGATGCTTAGATTCGGTCGCTATCCGGAATACCTCAAAGCTCGCATTGCAAGCAGCTCCGGCCATCTTGACAATCGCCAGACAGCGGCTTTCCTGTTTGAAATTTTAAATCCCGAGCTTAAACAGATTTTCTTGTGTCATCTTTCGAAAGACAACAATACTCCTCAAATCGCGCTTCAGACGGTGAAGGAGGCTTTAGAAAGAAAAGGCATAAAAGTGGGGAATGCATTGGAGACTCTTGAAGACCGTCAAGCTGATGTGCAACTTGCTGCGCTTCCCCGTTTCGATATGACCAGATGGTTTGTTTTTAGAAATTGATTTTATGACTGACGGATCTAATATATTAAAGGCTTCCTACCATACACTTGGATGCAAACTCAATTTTTCTGAGACTTCCGCTATAGGGATGCAGCTAGCCAGCAGGGGTATTATAAGGGCTCTTCCTGACGAGACTCCTGATATAGTTGTGGTGAATACATGCTCTGTGACAGAAGTTGCTGACAAGAAAGGTCGTTCACTGATCAGGCGTCTACGCACTCGTTGGCCGGGGGCGACACTCGTAGTGACAGGGTGCTATGCCCAGCTTAAGCCGCAGGAAGTGGCCGATATAGAAGGAGTGGATATCGTGCTTGGTAATGACGAAAAACTCCGTATTGTAGATTTTATTGAGCAATGGGAGTCGGAGCGTCGCAGCCAGATAGCTGTCCACCATTATCTTGATATTCGTGATTTCAGAGGTGCATGTGAGCGTGGCGACAGAACCCGCTACTGGCTTAAAGTGCAAGATGGGTGTGACTATTTCTGCACATACTGCACAATTCCGTTTGCGCGTGGGCGTAGCCGTTCGGGGAGGATAGCCGATCTTGTAGCTGAAGCTGAGAAAGCTGCGGAGGCTGGTGGAAAAGAAATTGTCCTCACGGGTGTCAATGTCGGGTGTTTTGGAAAGGATACCGGAGAGGATTTTCTGGAGCTGTTGAAGCGATTGGATGCTGTGGAAGGAATAGAACGTTATCGTATCTCAAGTATCGAACCCAATCTTCTGACAGAAGAGATAGTAAGATGGATAGCAGCTGAAAGCCGCGCTTTCATGCCGAGTTTTCATATTCCATTGCAGTCAGGATCAGATGAAGTGCTCCGGCTTATGAACCGACGTTATCGGACAGATCTCTTTACAGACCGAATAGCTCTTATAAGAAGCCTTATTCCTGATGCTTTCATTGGTGTCGATATCATTGCCGGTGCCCGTGGAGAAACTGAAGAGGAGTGGGAGAGAAGCTTCAGATATGCAGAGTCTCTTCCTGTCAGCAGATACCACGTGTTTCCTTATTCGGAGCGACCCGGCACAAAAGCACTCGGCATCTCTCATCAGGTGGGCCAAGAAGAAAAACATCGCAGAGTGGCAGCTCTCACCAAGCTTAGCGATGAAAAGCTTCGTGCATTTTCACGTCTTTTCATTGGGAAGGTCAGACCGGTGCTTTGGGAACATCCTGATGCTGAGGAAGAAGGGATGATGTATGGACATACGGATAATTATCTGCGTGTCAGAGCCAATGCTTCGGCATCGAGCTACAATATGATCACACCAATACTCATCACAGGCTTACATGATGTAGAAACACTCACTGGCCGATTTCTCTGATTCAATAATTAATCATCATTCAATTTTCCACATTCAACATCGATTATGGCATTAGGAGCAATTCTTTCGGTAATAATCCTCAATTGGAATGGAGCGAAACTTCTTAGGGAGTTCCTTCCATCTGTCATATCCAACACTCAGGGACCTGAAGTAGAGGTGATTGTTGCCGACAATGGTTCGACTGATGACTCTCTCAAAGTCTTATGTGAGGAGTTTCCAAATGTGAAGATTCTGACTTTCGATGAGAATCTTGGTTTCTCGGGAGGCTACAACCGTGCTATATCAGAGGTTGAATCTGAGTTTGTGGTGCTTTTGAATTCTGATGTTGAGACTCCAGAGGGGTGGTGGCAGCCTCTGCTTGCTTTTATGAATACTCATCCCGATGTAGGAGCTTGCCAGCCAAAGATCCTTTCATATAGAAAGAAAGATATGTTTGAGTATGCCGGGGCTGCCGGAGGTCTGCTTGATAAATATGGGTATCCATTTTGTCGAGGTCGTCTTTTCGATAAGATTGAATATGACATTTGTCAGTATGACGCCGGTCCGGAAGATATAGCATGGGCTTCGGGAGCAGCCTTGATGGTGAGGCGAGATATCTATCTTGATGCAGGAGGTCTTGATGAGTTATTTTTTGCCCATATGGAGGAGATAGACCTATGTTGCCGCATCCACAACCTTGGCTATAGGGTCTGTGTAGTCCCGGATTCTCACGTATATCATCTTGGAGGGGCTTCCCTTGCTCAAGGAAATCCGAAGAAAACGTATCTTAATTTTCGCAATAATTTGCTTCTTCTTCATAAAAATCTTCCTGAGAAAAAAGGAAAGAGTGTCCTCTTCAAGCGTCGCCTGATGGATACCCTTGCCTTCTTCATGTATGTGGCAAAACTTGATTTCCCAAATGCCAAAGCTATCTTGAATGCACATTCCGATTTCAAGAAAATGAGGGAGAAATACAGAGTCTTTCCTGAAAACGACATTCTTTCTACTCTCCCGGGTGCAGATCGATGCATAGTCATCGACCGATACCTACCCTTCCTCTCAAGATAATAATTATATGATTTATAAGACTTATAAGTTATTTAAGACATAGAAGTTGTTTAAAGTTAGTTACTAATTGAAAAATAAACAATGAACAGTTAAACCAAAAATTCTTT
>CAMWLX010000243.1 GCA_947175225.1 uncultured Porphyromonadaceae bacterium | reverse complement strand
TGACTGGCTTTGACAGCGTGTAGAAGCGGTAAGCAAGCATGCAGAGCCTTGATGCGTAAGCTCTATAATACCGACGTATCGAACTATAATTGGCGAAAATAACAATTACGCTCTCGCTGCGTGATCTGAAGCACAGTAGGATCCCTTTATTCTGCTCAAAGTGAGCAGAACGAGACATCGCTCCATTGCCCCGTTCCGAGACGTTTGGATTAAGCGGTGCTGAGAAATTCGGAAATAGGAGAGGAGTAGCCTTGGCTTCCCTCTGAGATTTAAAGGCTAAGGGAATGGTTGGTAGTCGCGAGCCTGCCATTCTTCGAAAAACAAGTCGATGACTAAGCATGTAGAAAACTTATTGATTCCGCGTTTGGACGAGGGTTCAAACCCCTCCACCTCCACCCATTAAGTGTAAGTCTCTGACTATCAAATAGTTCAGAGACTTATTTTTGTGCATTTGGGCTTATTTTTATCTTTTTGGTGCTTGAAATGTGCTTGAATATCCATCGTTATGTCCTGGATGTCCTTGCGTGATTTGGGAGGCGAGTTTCAGAATAGGTATGCCGGGTCCAAGATTGATATTGTCAATGGCTTTCATGAGAAGACTCCGGGATGCTTTTTCCCTGATTGATTCCTGAGAGTCGAATAGGGAAGGGATGACAGACTTTGCCGGCACAATTTCGCTAAGCCAAACTCCCGCTCTCTTGAAGGGAAGATCCTGGATGAATATCCTTTCAAGTATTGAAATTGCGGCATTGCATATCATGACGGTGTCGCTTGTCGGTTCGATGAATCTTACTGATCCTTGCGGATGTGCATTCCCTCGCTCAAGATGGAATCTATTGGTCTGAAGCATCACGCCAAGAAGTTGGCATTCTCCCCCCATAGCCCGGAGTTTCTTGCTGCAATCAGCAGCATATATCGCTATTCTTGCCCGTATATAGTCATAATCATCTACGTCTTCAGGAAATGTCCTGCTCTCACTCACGGAGTCTTGCAATTGTGTCTGGACATGGCTGAGTTCAATGCAATGCTCGCCATGAAGTTCGCGCCATGAGCGCTCTCCGTTGATGCCCAGGTTGGTCCGAATCCAACCGAGGTCTTTATCTGCAAAATCAGCGATTGTATATACTCCTGAAGTATAAAGTCGCTTCGAAAGCCGGCGTCCAATTCCCCAAAGATCGGAAATGGACATTTTTTGTATTACGGGACGAGCAGCTTCAGCTTTAAGAAGCACTCCTACTCGTTTCCCTCGCTTCTTGCAACTTTCAGCTACAATCTTTGCAAGAGTCTTGCTCGGTGCGAAACCAATAGTGACAGGAATATGGAGTTCATCCCAACAGTTAGCAGCGATTGCCTCTCCGATGCTGCGAAGTTGAGAGTCAGGGATGCCATCCATTATGAGAAATGCCTCATCTACACTGTAATCGAGAGTCATAGGGGCATACCGGCGGAAAATATCGTGTACTTTTAGGCTTATCTCTCTGTAAAGAAGATGGTTTCCACTCAAAGCTATAATCTCTCCGCTTTGTATACGGTCTTTTATCTGGAAAGCAGGTTGTCCCATCTTGATTCCGGCTCGTTTTGCTTCATTACTGCGAGCCACGACACATCCGTCGTTGTTGCTGAGCACAACGACAGCTTGATTCTCGAGAGCAGGATTCAGTGTGCGTTCACAACTGACAAAGAAATTATTACAATCGGCGAGGCCTACCATATTTGACTTTCAGGTTTCAAGGTAATAAAATAGTCATAAGTTGCTGATCAAATTATTCGCATCCTATCATAAATACATTTTCGATTGTATCCCTGCGACAAAATTATGTATCTGCCATATGGACAAATTGTCAAAGTTTAAGTATATTCGGTGAGGCGGAAAATAGCATGATCCTCTACTGCAAATCCTTCTTCCACAAGGTAGCGAAGTGCATCTCCTGCCAGACGGTCGTCTGGCGTGAAGTTTGTCTCAAGTATCGATTGCGTTATCCCTGAGGGATACATCTGCATGTATTTCCATACCTTATTTATCATTTCCTCTTTTGTGATATGCGACTTTGATTTCTTCCTTTTTCTACAGACATCGCATTGTCCACAATCGCAAGCGTTTTCTTCTCCGAAATACTCCAACATTCGGCTCACACGGCATCCTTCATCGAGATATGCATAGCCTATCATGGCCTCGATGCGATCAGACATTACTTTAAACCGATCTTCATAAAGGCTCCTATGTATGTCTACATATCGGCTTTCTTCCCTCGATGTAGGCACATGCATGAAAGGAGTGCGCCGTCTTGGGACGTAAGAAAGAATCTTTTGACGGTTAAGTTCAAGCAGCGAATTATATACTGATTCCGGGTCAAGCCCGGTTTCGCGGCTGATTGTCCCTTCGTTGATTTTTACATAGTCGGAGAAAAGCCCCGGATACTGTCGGAGTACACACTGAAGAGTGCGGTCAGCTCCTTCAGAACATCGCAAGCTGTAGAGTTCTTCACGGTCTACAGTGATCATAATCCTTGAATTGCTCTCTGTCTCCTCAATAAAATCAAGATATCCGGCTTGCGAAAGAAGATGGAACGCTGCTATTGCTTGCTGACGCTGAAGATGGAATGTCTCGCAAAAAAGCTCAAAATCAAATTCAATCAGACGCTCATAGCCTTCTCCTATGGCAAGATTCATAAAGTTGCAAGCTCGTTCATAGATACTTCTGATATCATCTCGGGCAGGAAAAGATAATTTCAGTTTACGTCGGAGAGTTGTCTTATCATTTTTTGAGACAAGAAGCACTGCATAAGATTTCTTTCCGTCGCGTCCTGCACGTCCTGCCTCCTGATAATATTCTTCGAGCGATGGGGGAAAATCTGCATGGACCACGACTCTTACGTCTGGTTTGTCAATACCCATTCCGAATGCATTAGTTGCCACCATAATACGTACGGCTCCTGTCTGCCACGCATTCTGACGCTCCGTCTTTGTTTCATATGATAGTCCGGCATGATAATAATCTGCTGATATTCCGGAAACTGTCAGAAATTCTGCTATTTCACGTGTCTTACGCCGACTGCGTACATATACGATTCCGCTCCCTTCCGTTCGAGATAAGATATGGAAAATATCATAAAACTTATTTTCAGACTCCCTTACAAGATAAGAAATATTATCTCGAGAAAAACTCATCTTGAATTTGCGTCTCTTTTCGCTGAATTCGAGTCGGAGCATTATGTCGTCGGCCACTATAGGGGTTGCTGTGGCAGTAAGAGCGAGCACAGGGACTTGAGGATGCAATTTCCTCAGCTCCGCAATCTTCAGATAAGAAGGCCGGAAATCATATCCCCATTGTGAGATACAGTGAGCTTCATCCACTACTATGAGCCTGACCGGAAGCCGACGGAGTTCATCAAGAAAGAAAGCATTCCTAAGTTTTTCAGGAGATACATATAGGAATCTGGCTCGTCCGTTGCATAGGCGTTCCCATGCCAAACGGGTCTCCCTGATGGTCATACCGCTATTGAGCATTACTGCTGTGATGCCTCGTCGCTTCAGATTGTCTACTTGATCTTTCATTAGAGAGATAAGAGGGGTGACTACGATGGTAAGTCCGGATTCAAAAGCCATGCCCGGCACCTGAAAAGTGATTGACTTTCCTCCGCCGGTAGGCAAAAGTCCAAGCGTATCATAGCCAGACATCACACTTTCAATGATGTCGCGCTGCAGAGGGCGGAAACTATCGTAACCCCAATATTTCTTCAGGATAGATTCTAATTCCATACTAGGATGAAAAACAACGTAAATTTACAGTATGGGGGATGAGAGTGTGTATTCCTCAATCAGTCTTGCTCTGATTTTGAAATACGTATATCCTTGATCATAAGTTGAATTGATTCCGAATGATGATGCTTATTCTGTTCTATTGTATAGCAGATGTCTATTGGCTTATGGGCATGAATATGCTCAAAATATGGTGCCATATTGAAGGCTATGGCAGATATCACTCGGCTTGTGCTGTCGTCTTCAAGCTCAAGCTTGATATGTTCTAAATTCTTTCCTACAAGTTTAGAAGTGCCAAAGTCAAATACGTTGCGCGTGCGGAATACAGGTTTCTGATTTCCGGGGCCAAAAGGATTAAATTTCTTAAGCCATGTCATCAGCTCCGGAGTGATGTCTGCAAAAGTGATGTCTGCATCTATATCAAGCTGCGGACAAAGTTGATTTGGCTGTATGTGCTTAGAGACGTATTCTTCAAAGAGCTTGCTGAATTCCTTAATGTTCTCCTCTTTCAGAGAAAGACCGACTGCGTAAGTGTGGCCACCGAAATTTTCCAGCAGATGCCTTGTGGAGTTGACTGCGGAATAGATATCGAAACCCTGTACTGAACGGCTGCTCCCCGTAGCCATGCCATTTGCATATGTAAGCACTACGGAGGGTTTGTAGTATAACTCCGTAAGACGGGAAGCAACAATCCCTATGATACCCTTATGCCAATTCTTGTTGTAGATTACGATTGAACGCTTCCCATGCACGATATTGACATTGTTTTCAATCAGTTCGTTGGCCTCTTCCGTAATCTTCTTGTCGAGTTCCTTACGGTCTTTGTTATATTGGTCAATTTCAGCTCCTCGCTGATAAGCATCGTGAAGATCGCGTGTGACAAGGAGTCCGACAGCCTCCATCCCGCTTTGCATACGCCCGGAAGCATTGATTCTTGGACCGATTTTAAAGATTACGTCAGATATTGTGATGTCTTTATTGGTAAGTTTGCATAGACGTATTATGCTGCGAAGCCCGAGATTAGGATTTGAATTGAGCCTGCGTAGGCCATGATATGCCATAATGCGGTTTTCGCCTACTATCGGAACGATGTCTGCAGCTATGCTGACAGCTACGAGGTCGAGCAGAGAGTCGAGTTCATTATGGTTGCCAAGACCATTGCTTTTGGCAAATCCTTGCATAAACTTGAATCCGACTCCACATCCGCTCAAATGAGGACATGGATATGGAGATCCCGGCATCTTAGGATTTAAAATTGCTACTGCAGGTGGCAATTCTTCATCCGGGACATGATGGTCGCAGATGATGAAGTCTATTCCAAGTTGCTTGGCATAAGCTATCTCCTCTATAGCTTTGATTCCGCAATCAAGCACCACGACGAGCTTCACATCATTTTCAGCAGCATACTCAATGCTCTTGCGTGAGATTCCATATCCCTCTTCATAGCGGGTAGGGATATAATATTCAATATTGCTATAGTAGTTTTGAAGATATTTATAGACGAGGGCTACAGCAGTGGTGCCATCTACATCATAGTCGCCATATATCATTATTCTTTCCTTTGCACCCATGGCACGGTTAAGGCGGTTGACTGCCTTATCCATGTCTGGCATAAGGAACGGATCGTGAAGGTCATCAAGGGAGGGGGAGAAGAATCCTATGGCTTCTTCAGGAGTGCTGACACCACGGCGCATCAGCAGTTCGGGTATGGGGGCAATGTTCCCACACACCGGAAGAAGAGCCTCGGCTTTCTCCTGCTCCTGACGGGTAAGTGGTTGATAATTCCAGTTATTGCTCATGGTGTCAAATTATTAATGAGCAGAACACGATAGCTACATT
>CAMWLX010000242.1 GCA_947175225.1 uncultured Porphyromonadaceae bacterium | reverse complement strand
GCTTACGCCACGCTCGCGGCTGAAGCCGATCTCGAAGTAGATCTCCTTGAGGAGCTCATAGGGGTCCATGCCCTTCTCTGCTGCCCATGCTGCGATCTCGCACATAAGGGGCACTGCGGAGATGGAGTCCTTGTCGCGGACGAATGTCTCTGCGAGGAATCCGTAGCTTTCCTCGCCGCCGCCGATGTAGCGGCCGGTGCCTTCCTGCTCGCGCATTACGTTTGCGATCCACTTGAAGCCTGTGAAGACGTCAAACATTCTTACGTTGTTCTTGTCGGCGATGCGCTTTACGGCTTCGGTCGATACGATGGTCTTCACCACATACTCGTTGCCCTTCATGAGGCCGAGCTCGTTGTTGCGGGTCATGAGGTAGTAGAGGAATATCATAAGGATCTGGTTGCCGTTGACGAGCTGGTATTCGCCCTTACCATCACGGACTACGAGCCCTACACGGTCAGCGTCAGGGTCGGAAGCGAGAACAAGGCTTGCACCAACTTCCTTAGCCTTAGCGATGCCCATAGCCATAGCTTCAGGATTCTCCGGATTAGGAGAAACCACTGTCGGGAAATCACCGGACTGAACATCCTGCTCAGGAACATGTATCACATTCTCGAAGCCCCACATCTTGAGGGAATCATACATCAGCATGGAGCCGGTGCCGTGGATTGGAGTGTAGACGATCTTCATATCGGCGTGACGCTTGTCAGCTTCCGGAGAAAGTGAGAGAGCGTGGATTTCCTTCAAATATGGTTCATCTACATCCTTGCCGATAATCTGGATAAGATCTTTGTTTGGAGTAAACTTGATCTGATCTACTGAAGTGATCTTATTGACATATGCGATAGTCTCAACATCGTGAGGAGCAATCATCTGAGCGCCATCGCTCCAATAAGCCTTGTAACCGTTGTATTCCTTCGGGTTGTGGCTTGCAGTCACCATGACGCCGCTCTGGCAACCGAGGTGACGGATAGCGTAGCTGACTTCCGGAGTAGGACGGCAAGCGTCGAAGAGATATACCTTGATACCGTTTGCTGAGAATATATCGGCAGCCAATTCGGCAAACTTGCGGGAGTTATTGCGGACATCATGACCGATAGCAACAGAAATCTGTGGGAGATCCTTGAAGCAGTCTTTGAGATAGTTGGCGAGGCCTTGAGTAGCCATACCTACAGTATAGATATTCATACGGTTTGTGCCAGGACCCATGATGCCACGCAGACCGCCTGTACCGAATTCGAGATCCTTGTAGAATGCTTCGATAAGGTCTGTTTTGTCTTCAGCGTCGAGGAGTTGCTTTACAGCAGCGCGAGTTTCTTCATCGTACTGAGGGCCGAGCCACTGTTCGGCTTTGGCCTTCACTTGAGCTAACAATTCTTCGTTGTTCATTTTTTGAGGGTTATATTAAAGTTAATTCACAATGCATAATTAATAATGCATAATCAATATGCATCCTATAAATTAAACGCAAATATAGTGAATTTGGATGATAATGGCAAGAGAAATTTAAATAATATTTGCCTTTTTGGCAATAATTAGTTAACTTTGCATAATGGAAAGGGAGATTTGCATTTTGCGTGATGCGTTTTGCGTGGTGCGAGATATGCTTGGGGAATTTATTAAGAATATAAATAAAGATTAAACTTAGGATCAGCCATGATTTACTCAATGACGGGCTTCGGACGCGGAACGGCGACATCACCGACGAAGAAGATAACTATAGAAATAAAGAGCCTTAACTCTAAGCAACTGGACCTTAATATGAGGGTACCGGGATATTTCAGGGAACTTGAAGTAGAAGTTCGCAATATGCTTCTTAAGAAACTTGAACGAGGCAAAGTAGACCTTTCGGTGATGGTTGAAAATACTGCACCGGAGGCACCAGCTACAGTAAATACGGAAGTGCTGAACGCATATAAGAGCCAAATTGAGCAAGCAGCTGATGAGCTTGGAGTAAGAGTGCCCGAGGATTGGTTTTCAATCCTGATGAGAATGCCTGAATCTATGAAGACTCAACTTCAGACACTTGCAGAAGTCGACATCAAGGCATTCAGGGATGCATGCGACGAAGCAACCCAGAAGCTTACAGAATTCAGGGAGACTGAGGGAAGAAAGCTTTATAAGTTTTTTGTAGAGAAGACCGGCAACATTGCTGAGCTCCTTAATAAAGTGGAACCATTTGAGAAGGACCGAATCGTCAAGATAAGAGAACGACTCGAGACTCAACTTTCACGTCTCAATACAATAGAATATGACAAAGGAAGATTGGAACAGGAGCTGATCTTCTACATAGAGAAACTTGATGTCACAGAAGAGAAGATACGCTTGCGCAGCCATATAAATTATTTCCTTGAGACTATGGGAGGTGAAGATGAGAAGCCTGCTTGTGGGCAAGGGAAGAAACTTGGGTTCATCGCTCAGGAGATGGGAAGGGAAATAAACACTCTTGGGTCAAAGTCAAACGATGCAGAAATGCAGAAAATCGTAGTGATGATGAAGGATGAATTGGAGCAGATTAAGGAGCAGGTGCTGAACGTTCTTTAATTGAGAATTGAGAATTGAGAATTGAGAATTTAGTTTTTTTCTGATGAAAAAAGGGAAGATAATTGTGGTTTCGGCTCCGAGCGGAACAGGGAAGTCGTCGATAATAAAGAGACTTTTGGAATATCCTGAATTAAATTTGGGTTTTTCGATATCGGCTACGTCAAGGGCTCCACGTGGCACGGAACAGCATGGAGTGGAGTATTATTTCATCACGCATGAGGAGTTTAAACGGAAGGCTCAAGCAGGAGACTTCGTAGAATGGGAAGAAGTATATCCCGGGACCTGCTATGGAACTCTGAAGAGCGAAGTGGAAAGAGTGACGGATGATGGACGCAACCTTATCATGGATATTGATGTTAAGGGGGGATTGAATGTGAAGAAATGCTTTGGAGACAGAGCCATCACCATTTTTATCTTACCTCCGAGCAAAGAAGAGCTTGAGAAGAGACTCCGAGGACGCGGCACTGATACAGAGGAAGTGATAAGGAAACGACTTGACAAGGCTGATTTTGAACTGAGCTTTGCTCCGGAGTTTGATGTCAGGGTCGTGAATGACGATCTTGAGAAGGCTGTCAGCGATGTGAAAGGTATTATCGAATCATGAGTAAAGGATAAAGAATATGAAAAAAGAAGCGCCATTTATGACGCTTCTTTTTCTTTTATATCTTTATAGTAATCGGGAAAGTACTACCACTCCGGGGAATAAGAAAGAGGGATATTACTTTCCTCGAGCTGACGCTAGGGATTACTTAGTCTTCTTGAGCGTAGTAGTTTTTCTTGCCACCATAGTAGCCGCCGTAGCCGTATTTTCCATAGCCACCATAACCACCACCAGATTCAGTGCCATTAAGAAGCAGACACATATTCTTGTATTCCTTGCTACGGTAGACGGTTTCAAGCTCTGATAGAAGACCTCTTTCGAAGAGACCGGCACGGAGTACGAAAATAGTATTTGTGCAGACAGTGCTGAAGATACGTCCGTCGGCAATCATCTGTATTGGAGGACAGTCGATGAAAATCACATCGTATTCCATACGAAGTTTATCGATCATAGGAGCGAGACGGCCATTTTCGAGAAGTTCGGTCGGGTTTGGAGGAGTCTTTCCACCAGGAAGAATATCAAGGTTTTCATTTAGTTTACCTCTAATGATAACATCATTGACATTAATCTTTCCGAGAAGACACTGAGCAAGGCCAGTAGCAGGATTTCCAATAAATTCGGAAGAAGAATTACGACGCATATCACCATCGATCACAAGAACTTTCTTGCCACGAATTGCTATAGACATAGCAAGGTTGACAGCGATGAAACTTTTACCTGAACCAGGATTGAAACTTGTCAGCATGACCACCGGACACTTCTCTTCACCATCGAGCATAAAGTTGAGGTTGGTACGCACGACACGATAAGCTTCATTGACAACGTTTCTATTACCGGGAGTGACCACCAACATATGATCCTTATCCTCATATTTTTTGGAATTGACCTTAGGAATTTCGCCCAAGAATGGAATGCTGAGACCATTCAGATCATTCTTATCACGCACCTTAGTATCAGAAATCTCACGCACATAAATAGTACCGATTGGGATAACAAGACCTACTATCAAAGCGAAGAAAAGAATAGAACCTTTCTTAGGAGAGGTAGGCTTCGTGTCGCCGTTAGGAAGAGCTATGACTCTTGTATTATAAGGAGTGAATGCCTGATTGAGCTGATTCTCCTCCTTCTTTTGCAGAAGATAGAGATAAAGAGACTCCTTGACCTTCTGCTGACGCTCAACGCTAAGCAAATAACGAGCCTGCTCAGGATTGGACGCAAGTTTTTTCTCAAACGAAAGTTTTTCTTTGTTGATTGAAGCTATTTCTTGCGAAATAATCTTTATCTGATTATCAAGGGAAGCAAGGATAGCACTTCTTGAATCTTCAATTTGAGCATCAATCGACTGCACAATAGGGTTTTCTTCAGAAGAGCCATCCACCATAGAATTACGATTTCTGACGAGATTATTGTGGACAGTGATTTGAGCATCAAGAACCTGATTCTGCAATCCAAGATTAGTAGGAAGTGTCTTAGACACAGAAGCGTTTTTCTCAATATAATCTTTCAAGTACTTTACGAGCTGGAGATCATTATTGAGTTTAAGAATAGAATTGCGAGCACTTTGCTCCTCATTAAGACTGATAGTGGCACTTGCCAAGAGATCAGGAATCTGATTTTCAGACTTAAAGTCAGAAATATCGGAGTCAACATCATCGAGTTCCTTAGCCAAGGAAGTGAGTCGGCCATCGATAAAATCAGAAGAAGCAAGAGCTACCTGATTCTTACTTATAATCCAATCCTCATTATATACTTGGATAATAGTATTCAATACATCTTCCGCCCTACGAGGAGAACCATCGTTGACAGTCAGAGTGATGACGGAAGCCTCTTTACGCAATTCATTGACATTTAGCTTAGCAAGCCAACTTACCACTGCGCCTTTGAGAGAGGAACGAGAAACAGATATATTATAATCCTTATCGTCATCCTCTTCCTTATCTTTACCAAAGAAAGGAGTCTTTTCAATTTTAATTTTACCTAAAGGAGTCATCAACGACTCACCAAATTTAATAGGTCTGCTCTGATCAAAGGAAACTTTCTTATTTTTCACTTTGAACTTACTGAGAGAAATCTTCTCATTCCCATCGATATGAATTTTAAAGGAACCACCTACATTTTGAGCCAAAGACTCAAAAGTGACCGTAATCGGGAGAGATGAACCGTAAAGGACAGTCTTACGCAGCCCTTCATTCATGAAATAATTGGTCTGCAGTCCAAGTCTCTCCACCACCTGAGCCATTAAATCCGGAGACTCGAAATATGCCATCTCATTATAAAGATTGTTAGTGGCATTTCCGATTCCAAGATCAGCAAACATTGAGAGAGCAGATGAAGTTCCAGACTCCGCATCCTCTTTAATTTCCACCTGAGCCTCACGTGTATAACCAAGAGGTTTCCATGCTAAATACAGGACAGCCAGTCCCATGCAAATCATGAGAGAAAGAAGAATCCACTTCCACTGGCGCAGAATGGCAT
>CAMWLX010000241.1 GCA_947175225.1 uncultured Porphyromonadaceae bacterium | reverse complement strand
CATATAGGATATACCAAGGGAAACGATAAGACCACCGACCCGGAATTGGCACGCGCCTCCAAAGATATAGACATAATTATCGGCGGACATAGCCATACTCTCATAGATCCAAATAACCCGGATAAATATCCAAGTATAGTTGAGAATGCAAATAGTCGCCCGGTGCTGATTGTGCAGACCGGGAAGTCTGGTAAGTATATCGGACAGATTCGTGTAGACCTTGACAAACTGAAAAGCTCCACTCCTGCCGACTACGAATATTCGCTGATAGAAGTGACCGACCGCTTCCCGGAGAGTAGTCTTGACCCGAAGATTAAGCTATTCCTTCAGCCATTCACTGACTCGCTTGAGACAGTGACAAAAGATGTGATAGGCTATGCAGATCAGGATCTTAATAATGATGGCCGTACGGGTGCATTCCCCAACTGGACTGCTGATTTCGGCAGTTGGTATGGCAATGTCGTGCTTGACTCGCTCCGGCAGATAGATCCGGCAACCCCGAAACTCGACTTCGCAATCATGAATGTTGGCGGTATTCGCAATTCCATACCTAAGGGCCCGGTGACTACCGGCCAGTTCCTTAGCACTTTCCCTTTCAGCAACCGCTATGTCATTATGCGCATAAGTGGAAAAGACATTATCGAGACCATGAAGGTGGCTGCCAAGAAAGGTGGAGAGGCTGTGAGCCATGAGATGACCGTGGTCTGTGACAGCGACCGCAATGTAGAGCGAGTGCTTATCGACTTGAAGGATGTAGATCCTGACAAGATGTATACCGTAGGCAGTATCGACTATGTGGCGTGGGGCAACGACGATATGCGCTCTATGGCAAATGGGGAATGGATATATAGTGATGAGCCTGAACTCTGCGTGCCTATTTTGCGCTATGTGAAGGAGCTGACTCGGCTTGGCCTGCCCTTGATGGCTGATCCTAATCCCCGCTTCGTATATAGATGAGCAAAATAGGGGTGATAGCCATTCTTTGTCTTAGCATGCTCTTTGGAGGATGCGGGAATGGTGTGTCAGCATCTAAGGAAAATGATAGCATTGGAGTGGATGAGTTAGATTCTCTTCCCTCACTCCATGACATCAGCATAGATGCAAGGCTTTGGGCTGACTCAATTATGGGCTGCATGACAGTCGAGGAAATGGCAGGGCAGCTTATAATGCCCGCCATATATTCTGATGACTCCTACAATACGCTGCGCCTTCTTAAGAAATACGCTGCCGACAACCATGTCGGTGGCGTAGTCCTTCTTAAAGGGAGTGCCGAAGCAGCTAAGACCATTGCCGATTCCCTAAGAAAAATGAGCAACATCCCTCCATTCATAGCCATTGATGCCGAATGGGGGCTTGCCATGCGGCTTAAAGGAACTCCTGAGTTTCCTCGCAATTCCCGGATTGCAGAGTCAGCAGATGAAACTGCTCTTTTCGACTATGGCAATGAAGTGGCCCGTGAATGTCGTGAGATAGGTATCAATATGGTGCTTGGTCCGGTGCTCGATGTGCTTCCGCAAGGTAGAAGGAGTTCTGGGATCGGTTCGCGTAGCTTTGGTAAGGATCCGGAAAGAGTAGCGAAGCTTGGGGTGGCATATGCAAAAGGAGTTGAATCGGGGGGAGTGATAAGCGTTGCGAAGCATTTCCCGGGGCATGGATCGGCAGATGCCGATTCTCATAAACGTTTGCCTTCCGTAGCAAAGTCAAGAGAAGAATTGGAGAAGACCGATCTTCTTCCTTTTAATGAATATGTGGGAAATGGGCTGAGCGCAATAATGACGGGGCATCTTCATGTTCCGGCCCTCGACGATGGGGATGTTCCTGTGACAGTATCGGAAAAAATACTAAAAGATTTCGTAAGGAATGAGATGGGTTTTCAAGGGTTGATAGTGACGGATGCAATGAATATGGCAGCTGCTGAGGGTAATACTGCAGCTGATGCCATTGCTGCCGGAGCCGACATTGTGCTTGCGCCGGCGAATACAGAAGATGAGGTGATGAGATTGGCTGCAGCTGTCAGGGATGGAAGAATTTCTGCCGGTCAGCTGCGTGACAGGGTAGGACGGGTGCTATTTTATAAATATATTATGGCCCAAGATGCGTCTGGAAGCGGAAAAATAGGAGATACGTCGGAGGCTGAAAGAATTATTAAACTTTTACGCTGACCATTTGTTTCTATAATAGAAAACGAAATAGAAATAACTAAAAGTAAAACTAAATTTAAATACTAAGAAAAATGACTATCGAATCAATCGGAACATGGGCTGGTGAAGTTTACAAAGCCCTTGAGACAAATCCAACAGTTGGACTTGGCTTTAAGAGCCTTAAAAAGGCTACCAAACTAAAAAAAGATGAACTCATGGCAGCTATAGGCTGGCTCGGACGCGAAGGCAAGATCTCAGTGTCTGAAAATGATGAGGAAATCGTAGTTACACTCGTGTAATGAACAATTAAAAATAACAATAAACAATGAACAATGTTCATTCGACTATAGAATGATTAGTCTCGGGAGATTTGGGTCTTCCGGGATTTTTTATTTGTTGGGATTTTTATTTCTCGGATTTTTACATTAACTTTGTAACTAACTTAACACATCAGCTTATGTTTTCACCTGAAACCTATATCAAGCGTCGTGCCGAGCTAAAGAAAAGACTTGGCAAAGGCGTCGTGCTCCTGCTTGGCAACGACCTCGTAGGAATGAATTATCGTGACAATGAATATGAGTTCCGCCAGGATTCAACGTTTCTCTATTATTTCGGTCTGAACCATGACGGACTCAATGCAGTGATAGACGTGGACAATGACCGCGACATTATCTTCGGCGACGAACTTACAATTGACGCAATCGTATGGACCGGCAATCAGCCGACTCTTCATGAACTCGCAGCCAAGGCAGGAGTGACTGATGTGCGTCCTTCCTCCGAACTTCGTCCGTATCTCGACAAAGCACGTGAAGCTGCTTCCCCCATTCATTATATTCCTTATTATCGTGCCGACCATGAGCTCAAGCTTATGCAGCTGCTTGGTCTGCAACCCGGTGGGGCAGTGCCTTCGGTGCCATTGATACGAGCTGTGGTAGACATGCGTAATCACAAGACTGCTGAAGAAATTGCAGAGATTGAAAAAGCTTGCGCAGTGACTGCCATGATGCACAAGGCTGCCATGAAGGCTGCCCGTCCCGGTATTACTGAATATCAGATGAAGGCAATTGTGGAGAAAGTGGCTACAGAAAACGGCATGAGATGCTCATTCCCGACTATTGCAACTGTACATGGTGAAATTCTTCATAACCACAGTTACAACAATACCCTTGAGTCAGGGCAGCTCTTCTTGCTCGATGCCGGAGCGGAGACAGCTATGGGCTATGCAGGCGATATGTCGTCGACTGTTCCGGTGGATCTTCGATACACCGACCGCCAGAAAGCTATCTACGACCTTCAGCAAGCTGCCGCAAGCAATGCAGTGGCAATGCTCCGTCCGGGAGTGAAGTTCTGGGATGTGCATATGGAAGCTGCCCGCACGATTGCTACAGGCCTTAAGGATTTAGGCATCATGAAAGGCGACATCGAAGAGGCAATCAATGCCGGAGCCCATGCAATGTTTTTCCCTACAGGATTGGGCCACATGATGGGACTCGACGTGCATGATATGGAGAATCTCGGCGAAGTATGGGTAGGATATGACGGCAAGCCTAAGTCAACAGTATTCGGGTTTAAGTCATTGAGACTTGCCCGCCCTCTTGAAGAAGGATATGTGTTTACAATCGAGCCGGGCATTTACTTCATGCCAGAGCTTACACAGCTATGGAAGAGTGAGGGTCGCCACAAAGACTTTATCAACTTTGAGGAAGCTGAGAAGTGGCTTGGATTCGGCGGAGTGCGCAATGAGGAAGACTATCTTGTCACTGCAGACGGACACCGTCGCCTCGGCCCCGGCATACCCATGACTACAGAAGGAGTCGAGGCTCTAAGAGCAAATTTGATTTGAATATAATATGCCTATAGAGCAGAATAATTATCAGAAACGTAATGGGGGGCGCCGTCAGGCTCCCCCTATGACTGACGCCACTGGCAAACTTCCTCCACGCGACACCGACTTGGAGGAGGCTGTGCTTGGTGCGCTCATGATTGAGAAG
This sequence comes from uncultured Porphyromonadaceae bacterium, assembly GCA_947175225.1. Classification (GTDB taxonomy): domain Bacteria; phylum Bacteroidota; class Bacteroidia; order Bacteroidales; family Muribaculaceae; genus Lepagella. Next base: position 1,492 of record CAMWLX010000241.1, on the reverse strand, counting down.
GATGCATATATGAATGTATGCGATATCCTTTCTCCCGAGAGTTTCTATGATCCAACAAACCAGAAAATATTCAATGCCATCATGCAGCTCGGCCTTTCGCAAAGGCCGATCGATATGCTGACAGTGGTGGAGCAATTGCGTGCCAATGGCGAGCTGGAAGAGGTAGGGGGAGCCATTAAGATCACGAGCCTTACCTCCAATATCTACTCTGCTGCGAATGTGGAGTATCATGCCAAGATAGTGGCTCAGAAATATCTTGCCCGTCGCTTGATCACATATGCTACCAACATTGAAACAAAGGCTTTCGATGAGGGTAATGATATCGACGACCTTCTTCAAGAAGCGGAGGCTCTCCTCTTCGACATTTCGCAAAATCAGATCAAGAGGGAGGTGACGCAGATCGACCCTGTCATCAATCAGGCGATTGAGCAGATTCAGAATGCAGCCAATTCTTCTTCAGGTCTGTCCGGTCTCCGTACCGGCTATACCGATCTTGACAAGATGACGTCGGGATGGCAAAATTCCGACCTTATCATCATTGCTGCTCGTCCGGCTATGGGGAAAACGGCTTTTGTGCTTTCCATGGCGAAGGAGATGACTGTGACATATAATATCCCGGTTGCAATCTTCACTCTTGAGATGGCAAATGTGCAGCTTGTGAAGCGTTTGTTGTCGAATGTTGCGAGCCTGGAAGGTGAAAAGATCAAAAGTGGGCAGCTGAGCAATGAGGAATGGGATCGCCTTAATGCATCGCTTAAGAATGTCTTTTCTGCCCCTCTATACCTTGATGAGACTCCCGGACTCAGCATTACTGAACTGCGAACGAAGGCCCGCCGTCTGGTCAGGGAGCATGGTGTGAAGATGATCATGATCGACTATCTCCAGTTAATGAGTGCAGGAGGGTTGAAGCTCGGCAGCCGTGAGCAGGAGGTGTCTACAATTTCTCGTTCGCTAAAGGCTCTTGCCAAGGAGCTAAATATTCCTGTCATTGCCCTTTCGCAGTTAAACCGCAGTACGGAGACGCGTGAAGATAAGCGTCCGGTGCTTTCCGACCTTCGCGAATCCGGTGCGATAGAGCAAGATGCCGATATCGTGTGCTTTATCCATCGTCCGGAATACTACACCAAGAGCAGCGAGGATGCCCAGGGCAACAATATACGCGGATTGGCAGAGCTGATAATTGCCAAGCACCGTAGCGGAGCTGTCGGCGACGTAAAACTTAGGTTCGTCTCGAAATACGCTAAATTTGAGAACTGGCAAGAAGGCTTCAATGCTGTCCAGAATGCACTTGGAGAGGGTGGTGGCACTAAGATGGAGTTCCAGTCGAAGATGAATTCAGGGGGAATGGGTGGCAATCAGACGGTTGCCTCAAAGTTCGGTCAGGGTGGTACTAATTTCAATTTTGCTGCTCCGCCTGTGGGAGGAGGTCCTACTCCCGATATTATGCCCGATGGACCGGGGGAAATTGCTCCATTCTAAGAGTTCATTCTAT
>CAMWLX010000240.1 GCA_947175225.1 uncultured Porphyromonadaceae bacterium | reverse complement strand
AGGCAGACGGCGCCAAGGAGCGAGATAAAGTCGATAATCGTGTAGTTCATATCCGAGGGGTATGTATAGATTTTTGATTCAGATGCAAAATTAATAAAAATTTACAAAAATCCCACCATTTCCCTTAAAAATCTACAAATGATATTCTAAGGAGACGATTATTTCTCTGCCTCGAAGATGATAGTTGTATGAGAAGCGGTCGATGCCGCTGAAGATGGTGTAAGAATAACTTTTGCGGTTAAGGATGTTGGAAAGGTCGCAGCTAAGTCTCATCTTCTTGAATTTGTAGGCCATCCTTATGTCAAATAAAGACACTGTCTGATGGCGCTTCTCTTCAATCTCCTTGCGGATAATTTCTGAGTTTAGTTTTATCTGAAATCCTCCAAAAGGATAGAATGAGACTCCTATATTATGATTTTGTGAATCAAATGATTGCTGCCTCTCAAGATATCTGGAATAGAGGGAAGATATATCACCTTCATAGCTCAGCCCCAGCCAGCTTAGGGGTTGGCTTGTAATTGACGGGCTGATAAAAATATTCCCGCCCTGATAACCTACAAGTTGCCCATTCTGTTCTAATTTGTTGTGAGTCAAACCCACACCCACTTTCAGAGAAACTTTGGCATTGATAGATCGTATGTTTTTGGATATTCCGAGACTGGCATTTATCCTTTCGTTATTATGAGGCATAGCGAAATCAGACGTCTCAATTAAGTCTGCCCCAACATTTTGCCTTGATATGAGATTTTCTCTTATATTGCTGTAGGCCACATCCGCATTGAAATACCAGAAACTCAATGGCAGTTTGAAGTCATAATGTAGCGACGTATTGAGGCGGTTTCGTTTTGAAAGAAATCCTGAATGAAAGCTTGCTGAAAGATAATCTCGCATCACAGGGGCGGTCAGAAGATCAAGGATATCGCCGATGCTGTTTTTATAGGATGCCTGCATCCTGAATGATGACTTTGCAGTAGGCTTATATGTCAGATAGATCGAAGGAGACAAAAGCAGATGCGTGCCTATGTTTTCAATCGGTCGCGAGCCGGAGTTGCTCCAATTGATGTGTTGCAAGGTGATGGGCAGGGAAACTCTCGCAAAAAATTTATCGTAGGGAGCTGTGTACTGATAGGTGGGAGAGGCTGAGATGTTCATCGTATATCCATCTAAATGATTGTAGACTCTCTCCGCCACCATATTAGCTTTAATGTCTGCTGGCATATTGTATAGATCGGTTCGTATTTTGTAATTAGTATAAGAGAAATCTATTGGGATAAATATGTGGGAACGTTTAAACTCCCTCATGGCATAAGCTTCCTCCCTGACATTCAGCGTATAGCTGCGGGCTTGTTGGAAGAGGTCTCGAAAGGTCCCATTTTCTGAAGATGACACTGCCCTGTTTCCTGATATGTCAATGTATCCCTGTGGTGTGGAATTCACTTCCAATGTGGAGCTGAAATTCAAACGCCATTTTTTCTTTTTCCAACTCCAATGCAATTTATCGCATAAGTCGAAATTCTGTAGTTTTTCTTTTTCTCTTATCTCTCTTCCTGCAGTTGCTATGTGATTGGCATCCGTTGAGAAAGATCCCGTTACAGTAAAGTAGTTTACGAAATAGATTTTATCTTTATCCACTTTATATTCCAACGAAAGTGACGGATTATGGCTCCAAGTCTGGGGCTGTGAAAATTGGTCGATCACAATGTTGTTGTTCCCATCGAAATAAATGCGCGCATCGGAATAGTCATATTTGGTTTTCAGGAATGAATATCCGGCATCCGTGCGCAGGGTCACGTCATCGCTTATCTTGTTTAGGAAGTTGGTCGTGGCTGACGCATCTATCGGTTTTATCCATCGGCTGCGAGATAGCGGTGGACTTGATGCAGATAATTTCCCCAAAATACTTCCTGCATAGTCTTCGCACTCTCCTCGCCCTGCATCAAGGAAGGGATGCAATTCTATTCGTGAGAATTCCTTTATATCGCTTCCTTTGAGGGTGAGGATAGATTGGAATTTGTCGCGAAACATCATTCCCGCTCCAGATGCAGCTAATGGAATCGGGGTCTCCCCTACTCCGGCAGAAGCACTATAGGTGCCTGTAGGACGGAACTTGGCTTTTGGCTTAAGGCGCACATTCAACGCAACTTTGTCGGAGAATAGGTCTCGGTCGATTTTCTTGTCCTTATGATTGTTGAGTATCTCAATGGCATTTACGTAGGAGGCAGGTATGTTGGTGGTGGCAATATCATATTTTCCACCCATCAGATCCATTCCCTCGATATAGAAGTTGGAGATCTTTTTCCCGTTATAGCTGATTTCCCCGGAAGCTGCTACTTCAACCCCAGGCACTTTCTTCAGTGCATCTTTAAGCGACACATCATCTTTCCCGGCAAAAGCGGAAAGAAGGAAAGAAAGCGTGTCGCCACGCAGGCTCACGTCGGGAGTGCTGACTGTCACCTCCGGAAGCGTCTCTGCACTTTTCGACAACATGATGTCAAGGCGTTGCGACTTATTCTCTATAGCCACTTTTTCCTGTTCGTATCCAAGCTTACTGAAGCTCAAGTTAAAAGTACTCTCGTCAGATTCGATACGGATAGCATAGGCTCCATTCGCGTCGGTCATGACGAACGGACCGCTCTTTCCGTTAAAAGTCGCCCGGACCATTACAGAGTTAAGCACTTTCCCACCCCCATCTTTGACCACTCCGGAAATAACAGATACACCCTCCCCTCTGACATTGAATGTCAGCAGGAGACTCAGACAAAATATCGCAATAAGCCTCGACATATTAATTTTTTTATTATCTTGGAATAGACTCCGCTCCGATCACTTCAATATTCTCGAAAGCATCATTCAGACTTTTTTTCATAGTCTTAGAAGATTTCTCCTTTTTCTTCCCGTTCAATTCCGAGGCAGTATACTCTAATGGAATTGCTTTGTTTTTGTTCAATCTGCTCCTAACTCCGTTGATAAGTATGTTTCCGTCCTTAGTAACATCAATAGAAGTTATACTCTCAGGATTGATAGCTGCCCCCGGATTCTTGTCATATTCATTTTTTAGCTCAATGAATTTTTCATGTCCAATCGAAATTTGATATGGAATTTTAGACGGAGCAAACTCGCCGTTACCCTGCCGGAAAGCAATGGCCTCAAATTCATGATTGCCGGATTCATCTGAGGCTTTAAGTACAAGACCCGGCAGCCCGCATATCTTCCAAGGACCAAATGGAACAGCTATCTCTTCCGCATACCATGCATGCCATTTCCGACCTCCGTATTCTCCTACGGCTTTCCTGCACTGATATCCGCAGATGTTGGATGTCTCATCCGTTTCTTCCCATGTCATCAAAGGGAGTTTTTGCTCGTATTTATACCTATCAGGTGCCATATCGCAGAATAAAGTCATTTTGCCATCCTTCAATGAAGTATTTACTTCCTGATCGAAAAAAGACTTACTCATAAGGTATTCCTCCTTGTATTTATTTAAGACGTCGTCTGATACTCCCTTTATCACTGACACTGAATCAAGACGAAATGATGGATAATCGTAGAATTTCGCTTGATCTTCGCCTATAAGGAGAATGCAGTCAGACGTTTCAGAAAACTCTTTGTCGCCGGAGTTTCCTTTCATGTCGTAACGGTAGATGCACTCGTAAAGTGCCGGCGAAGAGGCATACGCCGCGCCTGCCGCCATGAGCATGGCGGATGCAATAATTTGTTTCATAAGATTTTAGTATTTTGTTATTGTTCTTTTCTTATTGTGCCGACTCCAATGATTTCTATATTATCTATTTTATCTGTACTCCGGAGATTGTCAATGTCATAGCCTGGTTTTGTCTCTATCTGAACCACTCCGTGGGGATGCTCGGGGTTATTTTTCCACACCTCTATCCGATCGATGGCTTCTGTATTAATTCTGTCTATAGATTCATAAGGGACTGGGGTGCCGTTTACAATTATGTCGGGCTGCCCTTCCAATGTCTGTTTTGAACTTTCGCTTGGTGTATGACGTAGTGTTTTAAAACTTATTGGAGAGAAGTGGTCGTTTATTGATAAAATCACTGGAGAAACCGGTATGGCAAGTGTAACTATTGAGGCTGGAATGAGCATCATAAGAAATATGATTTTCTTGCTACCTGTTTTTTCACGATTGATCATTTTCAATCTATTTTTTAGTTCGTTGTGTTTAAGACCGCTTACAAGACTATATCTCGTGTCACCAACAACTCTTCTTAATAGCAAGTATTGATATTGCTTACAGTCATAGCCGGCTTCCAGCACATCGCTATCGGCTTGATATTCATGTACGCGTTGCATTTCCTTGTTCAATAGCCATGCCATTGGATTCCACCATTGCATTATCAGAATTATCCTGCCGATAATTAGATCTATGAAATGCAAGTGGCTTATATGGCTGTTCTCATGGGCGAGTATCATTTCCGGCAGTTGGTCTAAATCTTCCTCCGAAATATATATGCTTCCGCAGAAACAGAAGGGAGATGAGTGTCCATTAGTGAGAACTTTGAGTTTGTGGCCATGTAGGTATGCAGTCCTTTTATCTACCATTAGCAATCTTACAAGTCCGACGAATGATACAATAGTAGCGATAAATATGCCTATTGTTATAGCCATAGCAATGAAAGTGTAGATAGGAGGAATGGAGACTTCACTGATAATTAAAGTAGGTGTAGGCAACGTTAAGTCCATTGTTTTTTCAATATTATCATCGCGAAATCCATAATCGTAGGAAATGGGTAGAATGAGGGATAAGATGCAAATGCATAAAATTGCTAAGCGGCGTATGTTGGCTGCTTTTAGTCGTCCAAGTGTCGATACATATAGTGTCAACAATAAGGCGAGCAGAAGAGCGCTTTTTATGGAGTAGGCTGCCAATGGTCCCATAATTATTGTTTTTTCTTTTCAATGATGTCAATACATTCTTTTATTTCCTCATCTGTGAGCTCTTTTTCTTCTACGAGCGCTGAGACAAGACTCTTGAAATTATTGTCGAAATAATTCTTGAGCATATCCATGAGTGTGGTCTTTTTATAGCTGTCTTTTTCGAGCAGGGCATGATAGCGGTATGTGCCTCCTTCTTTCATGTGACCCACATAACCTTTCTTTTCAAGCACACGGATTACGGTCGATACCGTGTTAATATGAGGTTTAGGATCGGGAAGGTATTCTACCACTTCCTTCACCAACAGGGGTCCATGTTCCCAAAGTATTCTCATTGCCTCCTCTTCCTTTGCGGTAAGACGTGGCTTCTTGTCGTTAGATTTTTCCATATCATCATTTCTTTTAAAAGTTAGCTATCCAAGCTCTCGCTGCAAAGTTACAACTATTTTTGCAGTTGAGCAAATATTTTCAACTATTTTTGCAGTTGAAATGTAATTTTTTTTAAGCATTCAAACTCTGCGTCCTCTGCTTGAGATTGAATAATGCCAGTTGTAGAAGGGCAGAAAACAGGAGAGAGAAGCTTGGGAAAGACCATTGGTTTGAAAAAAACAGAAAGTTTTTTGAAAAAAGTTGCCGAAAAATTTGGTGGATTCAAAAAAAGGTTGTAATTTTGCACTCGCAATCGGGAACAAACCCGATGAGCGACCAACGAAGATGACTCCGTGGCTCAGTTGGTAGAGC
>CAMWLX010000239.1 GCA_947175225.1 uncultured Porphyromonadaceae bacterium | reverse complement strand
CCATTCACGAGTTGGTTCCATCGAGTCTCTCTCGAGATTTCCACTTCAGGAACGACCTTCAATGTCAGGAGTATTAAAGAGAAGGAAGCAGAATTTATATATGAAGTTATTCTCATGAAAGCAAACTTAAATTGATTTTTTTCACATATTTTAAGGGTCTTGGGGTTGACTGTAAGGGGATTTTTTGGTAATTTTGCAAATTATGAATTCAAAGAGATACCTTACATTATTAGCCGCCGGTGCAATTTCCTTAGGAGTTTGCGATTGGATCGGCCTGCCAAATATACTTAATACTGAGATTTTCGAAACTTCCCAGGCTTCCGCAGCCAAGAAGAAATCGAAGAAAAAGAGTACAAAGAAACGGTCAACAACCACCACGAAAAAAACAACTGCGAAAGCTTCTACCAAGCGGTCCGGGAGTAAGAAAAAGAGTACAAGGACACGCAAAAAGAAGACCTCTGTTGCAACTCCACGTGCTACTGCTACCCTTCCTCCTGTTGAGTCACCAAGCAACGACTCATTGACCCTGACGATTAATGAGCGACTTATCAAACTCATTCCATCAAGCCATAATCCCGGTGGACTCAGAGTCAATAAGGTCAAAGCTGATACTCTTAATAAAAAGATAACTTTCAATCTTAACGAGAATTTCACTTACCTTCCTATCAACAAAGAGTATATCGAACAACTCCAGGGTCAAGCAAAAGAAGCATTGCCAGACTCAATGATGGATTTTTCGATAGACCTTACTGTCAGTGGCAAACCACTCTCCTACTTTATCAACACCATTGATAAGCTTCCTAAAGAATTCCGTACGAACATACCATTTGTCAGGACCGCAGAACCTCTTTCCCCTATTACAAAAGGTATGCAAGGCGACAACATCGCTATGTGGCATAGCCACGGCAGATATTACAAGCCTGGTAGCGACAATTGGTATTGGCAGCGTCCATTCCTATTCCAAGCTGTGGAAGACACCTATACCTTAGGATATATTCTTCCATATGCTGTCCCTATGCTTGAAAATGCCGGGGCCTACGTATTCCTTCCTCGTGAAAGGGATATTAATCCAATAGAAGTCATTGTAGATAATGATCAGCCTGAAGATGGCTCCGTTTTGTATTCGCAGAATACATATTTTGAGACAAACGGTCATCAAAAATGGGAAAACGGGCAAGGGGAAGGATTCATCTATGATCTTCCTGATTTTCGCGATACAGAAAATCCGTTTGAAAACGGGACATATCGGCAAGTGAAAACGACCAAAAATGGCAGTCCCTCCACAGCCTCATGGATCGCTGAATTTCCTGAATCTCGCGAGTATGCTGTATACGTGAGCTATAAATCTCTACCCAATTCATCTGAAGATGCTCGGTATACCATCAATTACGATGGAGGATCTGAAGACATTCTTGTCAATCAAAAGTTGGGAGGAGGAACTTGGATCTATCTTGGCACTTACCCTTTTGCTGAAGGATATGATGAAGAAAACCCAACTGTGGTGCTGACAAGCCGCTCGGAAAAGGGGGGAGATACTGTAGTGACGGCTGATGCGGTCAAGATTGGAGGGGGCATGGGAAATATTGCTCGTTCCCCTAAACGAAGTGATGTGCTTTGGAATAATGTGATACAATCTTATGACACCGATTCTATCACAGCAGATGATATTGTAGCCGACATTGTAGCCAATTCCGACAAACCCATTGCTGCCGATAATCCTTTCAGGAAGGAGGAGATTCAAAAGGCAATGACTTCAGAACCGGTTTTCAAGACTTCCGGGCTTCCTCGATGGCTCGAAGGTGCCAGATATTGGCTGCAATGGGCAGGAATGCCTGATTCTATCTATGCTCCTTATGCAGGGACAGACGACTATAAGGACGACTATACAAGCCGTGGTCTCTGGGTTAACTACCTTGCCGGAGGATCAAGGGTTCTTCCCAAAGAGAAAGGTCTGGGCATTCCAATCGATGCCACTATGGCTCTCCATAGCGATGCAGGAAAGCGTTCTGACGACACTTTCATCGGAACCCTCGGCATATACTTTACAAATGGAAATATCAACTATGCCGATGGCACTCCGAGAAAGAACTCCCGAACAATGACCGACATGATAATGCGTCAGATCACTGGTGACATTCGCGCAAAATATGAGCCGGAATGGACTCGACGCCCAATGTGGGACAAGTCTTATGTTGAAGCAAGGGTTCCGGAAGTACCTACTACACTTATTGAACTTCTGAGCCACCAGAACTTCGCTGACATGCAATATGGCAACGATCCACGTTTTCGTTTTACCGTCGGAAGAGCTATCTATAAGGCTCTTGCCCGCTTTATCGGCGAAAGAAAAGACCGAAAGGTTGTAATCCAGCCACTCCCTGTCAGGAACTTTGCAATTCAGAAAACAGGCAAATCTACCTATCGACTTTCATGGCAACCGACTCCGGATGAACTCGAGCCTACAGCGATGCCTACCGGCTATATAGTGATGGAAAGAAGCGGAGAGGACATGAGCTTCCATAAAATAGGAGAAACCACCAAGCCTCATTTTGAAGTTCAAGCAGACGACGATGAAATACATTCCTTCAAAATCATTGCTTTCAATGAAGGTGGACGCTCTTTCCCATCTGAAGTTTTGGCTTTCCGTCATGATAGCAATGACGCTCATCCGATATTGATTATAAATGGATTTACCCGCATCAGTGCTCCATCTATAGTTGCAGATGGTGACTATGCCGGATTTGACACTTCTAATGACTTTGGAGTTCCTTACATAAAAGATGTTTCGTTCACCGGATATCAGACAGAATTTCATAGAAGCGCCGGCGATGGATTCGGCAAGAGCAGCGATAATTATGTTGCTTCCGTGATAGCTGGCAACACTTTCGACTATCCATCAGTTCATGGATGTGCCATTGCAGAAGCCGGACGTGGATTTGTCAGTACAAGTGTAGGTGCTGTGGAGCAAGGGAGCGTCAACCTTTCAGACTATAAGACGGTCGATCTTATTCTTGGCAAACAGAAAGCCACTACCATGGGCAGAGGGAACAATGGTGCAGAATTTTTCACTTTCCCTAAGAAACTTCGCAATGCACTGACTCATTTCCTCAATAAGGGTGGAGATCTCATAGTCAGCGGGCAATACGTAGCAAGTGATCTTCGCGACACGCGCAACGACAATGAGGCAGCTCGTTGGGGTGAGGATGTCCTCTTAATCACTGTTCCGGACTCTATTCCTCCTACACTCGGCGGCAAAATCGACGGCATGGCTAATCCGCTGAAATCTACTCTTGGAAGCCGACGGTATTCCTACTCTAACACGCTCAACGAAGACTGCTACATAGTGGAACATCCGGATGCTATCATAGCCACACCAAAAGCTGATGAGTCGGCCACTTTCCTGAGATTCAGCGACACTGACGCTGCAGCGGGACTCTTGATAAGAGATGGCAAATCTCGTCGTGCCGTAATGAGCGTGCCATTTGAGTCGATAACTGATCCGGCACAGCGCAATTCATTGATGAAAGAACTGCTCGACTGGATTGAGAAGTAAATTAAAATTGAGAATTTAGAATATATTTCCAATGATCCAATTTGAAAATATAAGCCAGCTTAGAGAAGAAATCTTCCGTAATGGTCTCGACCAATTTATCTTTGTGAAGCTTGGCAATAAGGAAGTAAATATGTATGCGCATTCTGAAAAGAGGATGCGTGAACTCACTGAAATATGCGATGTGCCGCTGACCTACTCATGGTATCGTGAAGTGGCGGATGACGGCACTGTAAGCAATCATCCCACTATTGACTATCAGCTTGGATCGATGCGCGATGACTTTGATTTCGGCTCTGTTGTGCTTCTTAATACTGCCGACGCTCTCAATGCTTCGGAAGACTTCGATAAAGAGTATGATGAGCTTCCGGATGGAGGTTGGTATGCCCTGCGCTTGAGACTTCTTACCGGCCGAGGCGCACTTTGCATCAATGAATATCTTTACGAACAGACGAAGACTGATTACCGCAAAACAGGAGAGCAACAGCACGACTATGTTGACCCTCGAAATGCTGAGTATCAGAAAGCAATGGAAATGGTTTTCACTTCCCATCTTCGTGAAATAAATGCCCTTGTCGGAAAGCCAAAGCCGGCTGAAGTTGGCTCGGAATATTTTGCAATAGAAGCGAGTGTCATTATCCCGGTACGTAATCGTGTGTCGACCATCATGGACGCTGTCGGCTCCGCCCTTGCACAGCTGACTGATTTTCCATTCAATGTCATTGTAGTCGACAATGGAAGCACCGACGGAACTCGGCAAGCACTCCTTTCCGTGCCGGATCCACGTCTCCACGTGATTCTTGCAGAAGAGGAAGAAGGCCTTGGAATCGGTGGATGCTGGAATAAGGCTATAGAGTCAGAAATGTGTGGACGCTTTGCAGTGCAACTTGATTCAGATGATGTCTATTCCGGAACCGACACTTTGCAAAAAATCGTAGACAAGTTTTATGAAGAGAATTGCGCGATGGTAGTAGGCAGCTACACCCTGACAGATTTTAATCTGAATCCTATTCCGCCGGGTCTCATTGCCCATAAGGAATGGACTCCGGAAAATGGCGCCAACAATGCTTTAAGAATTAACGGTTTCGGTGCCCCAAGAGCATTCTATACCCCCATAGTTAGGGATATCTTATTCCCTAACGTATCTTATGGTGAGGATTATGCGATGGCTTTGCGTGTATCGCGCACATGGAAGGTAGGACGAATTTATGATTCCATCTACAACTGCCGCAGATGGGGAGGAAACAGCGATGCTGCTCTTTCTGTAGAAAAGACCAACGAGAATAATGTCTATAAAGACTTTCTCCGTACATTAGAGCTGCTCGCCCGCATACATGAAAATATGGAAGACCTAACTTTCTAACAATTTCATAACCATTGAACCTTTAATTACATTATTTTTATAACTCACACTCCTTAACCTTATAACCCTCGGCTTTCGCACACGAAAGCCGAATTATAATATGTTAGATTTTATTGATGCGCAAATAGCTGATTGGCCCTTGGCTCGAGGGAACTACCAAGCTCTCGGAAAGACTGAACGCAGAAGTATACAGATTGGCGATCTTACAGTCGGCATTCAGCATAATCCTGCCAGAATAATCTCTACTGCAGCCAAGACAGATGCCAAGACTTTGTCTGAGCGTCCGTGCTTCCTTTGCGAAAAGAACCGTCCTCCTCAACAGGTCGGTGTAGATATTGCTGATGGTTGGGAACTCCTTCTCAATCCCTATCCGATTTTTCCTACACATTTCACTATTGTTAGCAAGCAGCATCGGCCACAGGAAGGTTTTCCTATCGACATGGTGACAATGGCAGAAAAACTTCCGGGACATACCGTTTTTTTCAATGGCAAGCGAGCCGGTGCCTCGTGTCCGGACCACCTTCATTGCCAAGCAGTGAAGACACATGAACTTCCATTGATGCTCTTGATAGAAAAAAGTCACAATCTGAAATCAGGCCGGGTAGCCACAGCTAAGACTCTTACGCTTGACATGCCTTTTGGCTTTACAAGCATTATAATCACTCCCGACTTGGATGGAATGTCAGAACTTGCGCGTGTGGAAGAAACTATAGGGAAACTTTATATTGAGCAAGGACGAATCAATGCATTTGTCTGGAT
>CAMWLX010000238.1 GCA_947175225.1 uncultured Porphyromonadaceae bacterium | reverse complement strand
TTTCCGTAGTATGAAATGGTCTGAGCTTGTACTTTTGATGGAAGGTATATCGCCCAAAGTTGCCCGTCGGCATCGTTACGAGAAGGACTGACCTTTAATTTTATTTTTAGATTTTTTTGTAAAATAATGTTCTAAAAATTTGCACATATCACTAATATTTAGTAATTTAGTGGTATGAAAAAGACGCTGATACTTCCCGATACCATAGAGGCCTGCCATGAGATCATAATCAGTCAGGCAAGGCTCATCGAACAGTTGCAGCGTCGCGCTTTCGGCGGTTCGCTCAAGGACAGGGCCGTAAAGTTCGAGGGGCCGTCCCTGTTTGACGATATTGAAGAAGAGGCCACGCTTGCCGCTGCAAAAGCACTGGATAAAGCCTCGAAAGAGGTTGATGCCGCCGCCGATAAACGCCGTCAGGAAGCCAAGGCCCAGTCCGGAAGTCGTGGAAAGCGTCCGGAGAAATACAATACCTACGGACTTCCGGTGCAGCAGACCGTGGTATATCCCGATGGAATAAACCTCGATGAATACGATGTCATCGGCCGGGACGAGACCAACACCCTGCACATCGAGCCGCAGCGCCTGTGGGTGGAGAAGACCATAACTCCGATCCTGCGTCATAAAAGCGACAAGGGAAAACCGGCTCCACGGATAGTACAGGCAGAACGTCCCCACAGCATAATCGGGGGAGGTCATGTGGGAGCGGATCTGCTTGCCACCCTTGTCGACAACAAGTACTGCCACCATCTGCCGGAGTACCGTCAGGTGAAGATGCTGGCGGAACTGGGGCTCAGGCTGCCCGCTTCCACGGTGAACGACTGGATGCACGCCACGGCAAACGTGCTCTACCCCCTGTATGAAAGTCAGCGCGAGACGGTGATGGCCGGACACTATGTCCAGATCGATGAGGTGCCGTGGAACATAGCCGACCGCAAGGGTCAGAACTGCCGCAAAGGCTACGCCTGGCAGTTCCGCGATGTAAGCCCCCATCCCCGGGGAACCTTCTTCTACTACCATAAGGGAAGCCGCGGAGGAGAAATACCCAGGACGCAACTGCGGGGATATCAAGGGGTGATACAGAACGACGGCTATAAGGTGTACAATGAATTTGAGAATGTGCCCGGGATAACGGTCCTGGCGTGCATGGCCCACATACGCCGTAAATTTGTCGATGCGCAGAAATCCAATCCGTTGGCTTCGGAAGCGGTGAAATATATCGCCACGCTTTATACACTTGAGGAAAACCTCAAGGAGGCCGGCGCTGATGCGGATGAAATCCGTGCGGAGCGGCAACGCCTTGCAGTCCCCATACTCAACGGCATCGAGTCATGGATGAGAACAGCCTATATGACATGCACACCCAAGGAGCCTCTTGCCGTAGCGATAAAATATGCACTCTCGCTATGGCCACGCGTTATGCGTTACACCGAAGAAGGATATTATCATATAGACAGCAATCCTGTTGAACGGGGGCAGCGCTCATCCGTGCTCGGAAGGAAGAACTACCTGTTCAGTCAGAACGACCGGGGAGCCGAGGACAATGCAATCTTCTATACATTTATAGGCTCTTGCGAGAATCTCGGTGTCAATCCTTATCAATGGTTTAAGGACACACTGGAACGTATCAGACCCGACATGGAGGAATCTCAGCTTATTGAACTCCTTCCTTACAACTACAACAAGTAAAGATTGAAGCCGACTTGAAATAAATTATCAAGTCGGCTTTTTTCGGATGGTTACGGGGAACGGTGGAAGGAGAGATGAAAAAAGGGACGCACGAGCCGTGCGTCCCTTTGATGATGGAAAAAGTAGCGATATTTATCAGCTGCTTTATTTTTAGTCGGCTTGGTTCAGGCCGGGGTTCTGGGCGAGCTTGTCGAGGACGTATTGGGCAGTCACTTCGAATTTCTTGGTCTTGGAGGATGGCACTTCATACATGGCATCTACCATTACTGTCTCTACTATGCTTCTTAAGCCTCGGGCTCCAAGCTTATATTCGATGGCTTTGTCTACTATTGTGTCCAAAGCTTCGTCGGTGAACTCGAGTTCTACGCCGTCCATCTCGAAGAGTTTCTTGTATTGACGGATGATGGCATTCTTGGGTTCGACAAGGATCCTGCGCAAAGCATCGCGGTCGAGTGGATCAAGGGCAGTCAGCACAGGGAGACGGCCGATGATCTCAGGAATGAGTCCGAATGACTTGAGATCCTGTGGCATTACATAGCGCATCAGATTCTCGCGTTTCTTCTTGGCGTCGCTGCTGTTTTGTCCGTAGCCGACAGTGTGGGTGTTAAGGCGGTTTGCAATCTTGCGCTCAATGCCGTCGAATGCGCCACCGCAAACGAAAAGGATATTCTTCGTATCTACCGGTATCATCTTTTGCTCCGGATGCTTGCGTCCACCGTTAGGGGGCACGAGCACTGTGGAGCCTTCGAGAAGTTTCAGCAGACCTTGCTGTACGCCTTCGCCGCTTACGTCGCGGGTGATCGAAGGATTGTCGCTTTTGCGGGCTATCTTGTCAATCTCGTCGATGAAGACAATGCCTCGCTCAGCCTTCTTTACGTCGTAGTCGCAAGCTTGCAGAAGGCGCGTGAGAAGAGACTCGATGTCTTCTCCTACGTAGCCAGCCTCTGTGAGTACGGTGGCGTCTACGATAGTGAAAGGCACGTCGAGCAGTTTCGCGATTGTCTTTGCAAGAAGAGTCTTGCCTGTGCCGGTCGGACCGACGAGAATGACGTTAGACTTCTCTATGTCTACATCCTCTGCATCTTGCTTTCCTTCGTCGAGACGTTGGATACGCTTGTAGTGGTTGTAGACAGCTACTGCCATATACTTTTTTGCTTCATCCTGGCCAATTATGTATTGGTCGAGAAACTCCTTGATTTCTTTTGGCTTTGGAATAGAATTCTTAGCCTTTTTCTTGGGTTGGGCTGATTTGCGTTGGGCGAGCTCAGCTTGCGCAGTGGTCTCAATGTAAGAGACGCAATCAGAGCAAAGTGCTAATCCGGGCATTATTTCTACGACCGGATTAGCGTCAGAGTCGAACACTCCGCACATGGCACACTGCAGTCCAGATCCCTGTGTCTTTTTTGCCATGACTACGGATTATTTCTTCTTCTCGTTGATGAGAATTCGGTCGATCATACCATATTCTTTAGCTTCAGAAGCGATCATCCAGTAGTCGCGGTCGCTGTCGGCAGCCACTTTTTCAAGGCTCATGCCGCTGTGTTCGGATATGATGCGGTAGAGTTCATCCTTAAGTTTGAGTATCTCGCGGGCTGTGATCTCGATATCGGAAGCCTGACCTTGGATGCCACCCATCGGCTGATGGATCATCACGCGGCTGTGGGGGAGAGCAAAACGTTTGCCTTTCTCGCCAGCGACGAGGAGCACTGCTGCCATAGAAGCAGCCATGCCTGTGCAGATGGTGGAGACATCGCTGTTGACATACTGCATGGTGTCGTAGATGCCGAGACCTGCATATACTGAACCGCCGGGAGAGTTGATGTAGAGAGAAATGTCTTTATCAGGATCTACAGAGTCAAGATAAAGGAGCTGAGCCTGAATGATGTTGGCGCTCTGGTCGCTCACCTGAGTGCCGAGGAAGATGATGCGGTCCATCATAAGGCGGGAGAATACATCCATCTGAGTGACGTTGAGCTGACGCTCTTCGAGGATGTAGGGGTTCATATAGTCGGCGTGAGGCACAGTGACTGCACCTGCCTGGCGATTTACGGCTTTCTGATAGCCGTCGAGCATATTGCTGTTGATGCCGAGATGTTTTACGGCGTATTTTTCAAAATCTGTCATAGTCATATTTTATACTTAATTCCGGTATTGGCATGATGTATCAAGATTAATCATGATTGCTCATGTTTAATCATGTTTAATCATGGTATATCATGCTGAATCTGAAGGTGTATTAATTAGAGGCGGCGATGCAGTAATCCGCATCGCCGTCTATAGATAATTATGCATTATGCATTCATAAATTTCCTTAGATTAAGCTTGTGCGGGTTCTGCGACGTTAACGACGGGAGCGAAGAGTTTGTTGAATTCCTCTACGCTTACGTTCTTTTCGTCGAGAGTTACAGCATCCTTTATGGCAGCGTAAAGCTTGCTTTCGAAAGCTTGCTGACGCACTTGATCGCCCTGCTTGCCGTTGATGATCTCCTGAGCATATTTTTCGAGGATGTCATCAGGCACGTTTGGCATGCCATACTGCGCAAACTGGTTAGCAGCAATAGCCTTGGCGAGTTCCACTACATCTTCTTTTTCGAGTTTCACCTCGAGGGCTTTTGCGATTTGATCGCTGACGAGTTGCCATACAAGCTGGGGACGAGCCTTAGCGTATTCCTCTTCGATGTTTTCATCGTTGAGGGTTTCGTTAGCCTGCTTGAGATAGTCTTTGAGCACAGCATCCGGGAGAGTGAGGTCGCCTACAGCTTTGAGGATAGCGTCTCTTGAATCAATTGTGAAACGATAGTCGCTGTCGTTGCTAAGCTGGGTTTCGATCATTTCCTTTACGCTCTTCTTGTATTCTTCTTCGTCTTTGACATTGTCTTTGCCAAAGAGTTGGTCGTAGTATTCCTGGCCGAGTTCAGCAGGACGGAGCACGATGGAGTCAGTAACTTCAAACTGGAAGTCACCCTTGTGGTTTTCAACGTCATCCTTGTCGATGTGAAGCATGGAGCTGAGTTCTACGGGGTTGCCGTCGGCTGCTGTCCAAGGGTTGAAAGCGAACTTATCGCCAACTTTCTTTCCGACGAAGATAGCTTTCTGCTCTTCGCTCTTGAAGTGCTCAGGGCCCAAGATGCCATTTTCAACTACTATGCCACCTTCTTTAACAGAGCCATCTTCGTTGAGTTCTGTGATGATGCCCTTCACTACAGAGTTGCTTTCTACAGTCTCTCCAGATTCTTGCTTGCCGAAACGGCGGCGGAGATTCTGATCTTGAGTAGTGATCATGTCGTCTGTGACTTCGATGTTATAGTAAGGCACAGTCAGATCTTTGCTAACCGGAGATGTGATTTCCGGAGCGAGGCCAACACGGAATTTGAAAGTGAAGTCATCGTTTTTGATGTCGAAATTTTCACTTGCTTCCGGCACCGGGTTTCCGAGAACTCTGAGATTGTTGTCCTTTATATAATTGTAGAGAGCGTCAGATACCGCTTTGTTAACTTCGTCGTATTTCACTGCCTCTCCATATTTCTTTTGGATGAGTGCAGTAGGGGTCTTGCCGGGGCGGAACCCTGGCTCAGGACGGTTTTTCGCGATATTCTTGAGGGCTTTCTTTACGTTGTCAGCGTAGTCGGCTGCTGCGAGCTCAACGGTAACGATACCGTTTACGTCGTCGATTTTTTCAAACGTTACGTTCATTTCAGTTTTATATGTTTTATTTCTATATTTTACGTTTGTTACTTCCTAAATAACAATAACCGTGCCAAAAATTTCGGGCGGATAGAGCTATTTTTAGGTCATTTTTGGATTATTTTGCAAAATTAACAAAAAAAATTGAAATTGCCAAATTCAGATACGTATATGGCAGGATGGAAGGCTATATAGGGATGTGATGTTTCAACCCTGGAGGGATTGGATTTTTTTACCTATAGGTTAAACTTAATGTCACTAAATTAAGATAGTTTAAGACGCTTAATGACGCGCACGGAGTGCG
>CAMWLX010000237.1 GCA_947175225.1 uncultured Porphyromonadaceae bacterium | reverse complement strand
TATAATAAGTGTGCTTTGTAACATTTACATATATGTTACTATTAATTTTATCTGAGTTTTTTTATTACGTTAGACACTACTCCCCAAATCGTTAGTTCATAATCAGAAGTGATCCGGAAAGCAGGGAAATCATCGTTACCGGGACGTAACCAAACAACACCTTGATCTTTTTCGCTTAGGTCAAGATATTTCATTGTAAATTCTCCATCCACAAACGCAACAACAATATCGTTCTGTCTCGGCTCAAGAGAACGATCAATTACAATTATGTCTCCTTCATTTATTCCGGCATTAATCATTGAGAGACCGACAACCTTTGCATAAAATGTTGCAGATGGATGTTGGATGAGTTCTCGGTTAAAATCAAGAGTTTTGTCCATATAATCCTGCGCCGGGGATGGGAACCCGGCTCTTATTCCTTCGTCGGCATAAGGAAGCTCCAGAATAGTTTCAAAGCTTCCACTATATATTTCCAATTCCTTCATGGTACAAAATTACAAAAAAGAAATGTTAAATCTATCAATCCACTTGTGAAATTTGAAAGATTACCTTAATTTTGCAGATATGTGGGCACTCGTGGATTGTGACAACTTTTTCTGCTCTTGTGAGAGGGTATTCAGACCCGATCTGAACGGAAAGCCTGTCGTTGTATTGAGTAACAACGACGGATGCGTTGTGGCAAGATCCAGAGAGGCTAAGGCAATGGGAATAAAGATGGGACTCCCCTACTATCAGATGCTGGAGCAATATCCCAACTCAGGCATCACGGCATTCTCTTCAAACTATAAACTCTATGGTGATCTATCAGCAAGGATAATGGCAATCCTTAGAGAAGAAGCACCCAATGCTCATCAGTACTCAATAGACGAAGCCTTTCTTGATCTGCAAGGAATGGATGAATCGACCTTGAAGGAATGGGGCGAACGATTGGCTAAGAAGATCTGGAAATGGACTGGTGTGCCTGTAAGTTTAGGTATCGCAAAGACAAAGACACTTGCGAAGGTTGCAAGTAAGTTTGCTAAGAAATATCCGGGATACAACAAATGCTGCTTCATCCGAACAGATGAGCAGCGTATTAAGGCTTTGAGGTTATTTGAAGTGTGCGATGTTTGGGGCATCGGAAGAAGGATCGGTAAAAGTCTTGCATTATCTGGTATAACCACAGCATGGGACTTTTCCCTTAAGTCTCGAAAGTGGGTAAAAAACAAATATCATCTGCCAGCTGAAAGAACATGGCTGGAGCTTAATGGATACAGTGTAACAGGTATCGATGAAATGGAAGGACGGAAAAAACAGAGCATAATGACAAGCCGTAGCTTTCCTGAGATGCTGACTACCATTGAAGAGATCAAGCCACATGTAGCCAATTATGCTGCCAGATGTGCGGCAAAGCTCCGGAAACAAAAATCGTCGTGCGGTGTGCTAATGGTATTTGTACAAGCCAACTACTTCAGAGAAGATTTGCCCTATTATTCCAATAGTGCCAGTTATTATTTTTCTACTCCAACGTTCACCACTACTGAACTTGTGACTGCAGCTCTTGAAGTTCTGAGTACTATCGTCAAACCAGGCATCCATTACAAAAGAGCCGGGGTAATGGTCTCGGATATTTCTTCCGGGGAAGTGATCCAGCCGGATCTCTTCGACTATGATCAGAACAGAAGTCAAAAATATCGGTCAGTATCTGACGCCATGGACGAGATCAACCGACGATTAGGAGCAGACACAGTTATGTTGGCTGCTCAACAATATCCGCAGAAAGACGAAAAGGGAAAGAGCGTCAAGTTCTCTCACGCGATAAAACGAGCTATGAAGTCACCGGACTACACAACATCCTTAGACGCGTTTTTAATTAATTGAACTAAGCTATAATTATTAGTCTTAACAAACTTTCTTAACTATTATATCTACAATTTATTAATATTAGAAATTGTATCTCGAATTTCAACGATAAGATCATTACCATTTTGTATAACAAATTGTGGATCTATAGGGTCATCTCCAAAGTTTGTTGCACAACCATAAAGTGCCAGAAATCTGTTATTTATCCTATTTACTGATTGCTCATCTCGTTCAAATTTACATGTACGATCAAACCTAAGCAATAGTTGTTGAAGGTGATTGATCAACATCATCAAATCATTTACCAAATTCTGATCATTAACTTGAACCTTATGAATTATCTCAGCAACATTTTGCTCTATTTCTTTAAGATCAGAAATAGCTATTTCCTTAGTAAACCGATCTTCACTTAACTTTTTTGATAAATACCAAGCAGCAGTAAGAGTCACAACCGAAGTAATGATGATATTTAATATGTCAGCGATAGAAATGTCTTTTGAATAAGTCAATCCAAATCTAACTACCTTAGCTCCAATAAATCCTAAAATCGAAAACACTACGGCTGTGAATCCAATAATCTCCCAAAGAACGGTTTTCTCTATTCTGACTTGTCCCATATTTGTCGATTTATATAATCAACAACCCACTGAAAAACCTTAGTTTCAAATGTCACCACTTTCCTTACTTCGTCTACTCCATAGTTTCTTGCCAACTCACCAAAAGACTGGTCAAGAAAAGAACTTGGATACCCAGTAGTGCCATCAAGCATAAACTTTAAGGAATCATTATTTTCTTTTGCTTTTTTAAAAGCCGGTTCTAAAACTGATTCATAAAAGTCTTCTCCTGACTTAGGTCCCAATCTTCTCCATCTACCGCCCAATATTTTACCGTAATTTTCGGCTACATTATATATGATTTCCATCTCTCAAAATTATCTTTATTAACGGTCCATGAATAATACGTTCCAACAAAGTCTGGATGACTTTTAAGTTCGTACCCTCTATTACTAAAACGCAATGAGACGCGATTTGTTATTAATACAAAATCTGAAATTAAATTATTTTTTACCATATACCCTATCTGAGGAAGTCCACGACCTCGATTGTGTTCTTTAGTTGAAGATCCAGCCTTACCATTAAAAGCTTTTAAAATTAATGTTTGATCAGAATCAAACAGACCTATTCCAGCAGAACGATAGGAGGAGATTATACCCATTCCCATATCAACAAAGATAAGTCTCATAGAATTCTTTTCTATATTATGATACATCCACCAATTGATATTAAGTCCTCGCAAGCCATGTTCAATAGCATTACCCAGAATCTCAGTGATCATAGTGTTAAGTTCAAAATAGTCTTTTACACCTATTTTACGAAGATCTTTAGTAATATTCTCTAACACTTGGAGGGAAATATCTGACTTCTTAATAAATCTGGAATCCAATCCGGTAAGATGTTGATGGTATGTTTGAGAATTCTCTCTTGTGATCATTAGAGTTCGTCTCACACTGGAGCTTAGAGGTCTCTTAGAAAAAAGAGAAATACTCTTCCCTTTATCAATAGCTTTTTCTGTCTGAGCGAGCATAACAAGATAAGTTCCAAAATTGAATTCTTTTACATAACCAATATCTAAGGACAATTTCTTTTTTCTCGATAAAATTATTCTTCGAAGACATAATATAAGTCTATTTGGCTTATCTCCATCCATCAAACTCAATTCAGGAAACCTGATAACTGAGCTATTTCTATTGACAATAAGGTAAGCCATCAACGCTAATGCCAACCCTATTATCAAACCAATTATTTCCAAGATAAACAAAGTCTTCTCCATTAAATAATTCAGTCAACTCTACCTTTTTCAGTGAATTATAGTGTAAACATTTACATATTAATATCGAATAAATAGTTCATGATAAACCTTTTTTCCATTTGATGGGGAGGTTTTCAAAGACGGCAGTGTGATGTTTGGGTCCGTCGGTTATCTCCATGGAGAAGTATTTTACATATTGGGTGTCGGGGGTGCAGTCGTTGAGATAGATGTCGATAGAGTAGGGGGCGTTCGGGTGATGCTGCAGATCGTGCCCTACTAAATGATTCGATTCCCCTTCTACTTTCATAATGAATCTTTGATTGGTGAGCGAGTTTTCATAGCCGTGACCTTGGTCATCCACTACCTGATAATATGGATATCTTATACTCTTATCGATACCGGATATATTGTCGGCTATCATCACCATGTGGACTGTATTCGTTTCGGGATCTCCGGTCACTTCAATAATTCTGTATTCGATGATATCACCTGCCTTGGCGGTGGCGACCGTCGGAGTTAGATTGAGATTCTTCTTCAGGGCGAGATTCTGTTTTGTTACTTCATCAACCTGCTGTAGGAGCTTGGCTATCCGGGTATCCTGAAGAGTAATCCGGTTTTCGAGATCAGAGATCTTATTGTATGCTTCTTTGATCGAGTCGGCCTGTGTCTGAGCATTGACCATAAGGGAAGAAATCAATGCAAAAAGAAAGAATGTTAGGTTTTTCATAATGTTTATTCTTCAACTATAAATTTCAAGATAGGGTTATTTTTGATGAATTCTACTTCTTCAAGCTTCAGATCTTTATTTTCAACATCAATCTGATCTCCATAGGCCAGAGCTATGATCATTCCTACGTCTGACATATTTTTCTTGGAAAACTTCTCGATTCGCTTTGCATTCTTGAGGTCATTTTCCTCAAAGACGAACAATCGTCTTTCTTTTTGTGTAGTGTCTTTTGTATTGACAACATTGGCCAGACCAAAAACAAAGTCAGGATGATTTTCATCTTCATACTTTTTCATGGCTTCACGAAGTGGCGCACCCATTGCGATGACAGCTTCTCTAAACTCATCTTTGGAATCAGAGTTCTTATCGCCTGTAAGAGCCTTACTGAAAATGTAAGCTGCCATCATTTCAGCTGACTGTTTAATCGCCGGTTGAACTTCGTCTGCCATAAAGGATGGCATTGGTGCTTTGACTACGGACAACGACACCAGTTTCATATCCGACTCTGTGGATATAAGGCTGTCAACAACAGCAGTTACTTGCTCTGTGGACTTGTCATCTGCTTGATCCCCTTTAGAGCTTGAACTACACGAACTGATGAGTATCAGTAATATAAATAAAATGAAATAAAACTGTTTCATTATAATACTTTGTAATTTAAAGTTTCTTCATAGTAACAGAGCCTGAAACATGAATAGCATTTGTTCCTTCCATCATACCATAAGCACTTTCCTTTGCCACCAATTGTTTTCCAGAAAGATGAAGATCAGCCAAAGAGAAACTCTTAATTATGTTAGAATCATCATTCTTGATTGTCACCGGGAAAGTTACGCTGTATACTAAAGAAGATTGAAGAACTTTATTCTCATACTTGCTGAAACCAATAATAATATAACTATTTTCTTCTTTTTCCAGATTCTGATAACTAAGGACATCAAAGTATGTCTCAGCCCAAACTTGATATCCTTGATTAGTCACAACATTAGATGGTTCCTGCTTAGGTTCAAAATTATTTATTTTTATTGTTTGGTTTATAGATATAACTTTTCCTGTTTCGGAATCCTTGATGCTTTCGATAATCCAAGTTCCGGGAAGCGAGGAATAAGGAATCATTGCTTCGGTTCCGAATCCAGATCCGGAATTATCCGGGTTTTCGGGTTCATCCTTGTCGGATGAGCAGCTTGCTAAGGTAAACATTGTGACTATCACCACAAAAAATAGTGAAAGTGTTTTCAGAAAGTTTGATTGTTTCATGTTACATTATTTTTATATTATTAAATTACTTATTTTCTGTATTGGTTCACTTCGCACTCATCACACGTCAAGCGGTG
>CAMWLX010000236.1 GCA_947175225.1 uncultured Porphyromonadaceae bacterium | reverse complement strand
TGATTAATGATATCACTCCTCTCAAAAGTACCCATATAAAAATTCTCACCAAAACGACAGTTTGCAAATTTCAATTCTTGTAGACTTGAAGCAATCTCTATATTGAATACATTCTCATCATAACCAAATGAAATCCCTTCAAAACTTAATTTTTTGATATTGTCATCCAAAGAAGTGTCAATATTAATAATTAGTCTTTGACCTCCATAAAAACAAGTTCCCCCAGAATGTGCTCCAGATCCTATAAAAATAAGAGGTTTATTAATTGTAGGAATACCATCCGCAGGTATTCCTTCAAAATAATCGTCACGCGAACAAAGATAATCCATGTTGTAATTACCGATGCCGAAATAAATAGTATCGTTGACTTCGGCCTTATCTATCGCATCAGTAATTTGATCTGGTCTATAGAACCTAAGTTCCTCTCCTTTGTTGTAAGAAAGGACGATATATGTGCTTTGAGCCATAGAGGTAATAACTATAAAGATACCCACTAAAAATAAAAAAAAGCGTTTCATTTTCATTAAATTGATATTGTAATTTTTATTGAATATACTATGCACCCACATTGGGCTTTTCATTATCTTCAAAATCGGGAGTCATTCCTTGAGTCTTGAAGTGACCGGAATACGAAGTAGTGTTATTGACAACTACACCCATCTCTCTCGGAAGATCCTTTCCTTTCACCTCTATTGAGTATTGGTATTCTTGATTTGACTGCAGGTCGGTAACTTTGAAAACATAATTCCATTTATCCGAGTCAATTTTTTCAGCAATTCCATTGACGGAATTTCCATTGACAGTCATGGTCACGCTCGCTATTCGGTCACGACCAAGTGGCTCGACATCTGACATAACGGTGAATGATAGAGTTGCGGAATTCAAATCGGCTGAGACGGTAATACCTCCATTATCAGCATTTACTATCGAAACTCCTTGATAAGTCATGTTTTCCGGTTTCAGTCCGGTTGAAATATCCCGGGAAACACCAGTTGCAACACCAACTTCATTCTCTACAAACGGCTCTATACGGAAGCTGGAGTTTTCGGGAAGATCCTTGATATGGAGCTTATAGTTGCCCGAATTTGCAAAGCTGCTGACGTCAGGTCGAATAGTGTTGAATAAGGATTCACTTCCTCCATCAATCTTGAAAATCCTCAGACCGCAATCCCTCACCTGAGATCTTGAAATATATTCCAAAGTTACATCTGCGTCAATAATACCAAGATTATCAACTATACAGGTTACCCCCTGGGGACGTGTCCCCGCCTCTTGTGTCAAAGTAAAAGGCTGCGGAAGATTTGACAGTGTCATGTCTGTAGAAGGCTTCAATTGGAGACGAATGATTCGCTCTTTTTCTGTATAATTTGGCGACCACGTGAATCGATATTCTATTGGGGTATTACCGTCATTGCCTTCGCCAGACATACCGGGAGTGACTGAAAGCCATGAAACGTCCCCTACATTGCCGTCCGCATCATGAGGCAACACCGCTATTTCCCAGTTTAAGGAACTATATGCCGTCATTGTCACCGACCCCCCTTCCTCGGGTATGGGCTCTAATGACGGTGTTCTTTCTATCGAAAATGTCGCATTATTCTGGTTAAGCGACACTTTCACAGGCTCCATCTCAAAATTTAAAGGCGACACCAGCAGTTCTGCACTGAAACTGTTCTGGGTGGAGTTTGGCTTACAAGTAACCGTTACAACGCCATTCCCTTTTCCTGAGGTAGAAGACACAGAAAACTGCCCTGAATTGTTATTTGACATAGACACTTCCCATTTAGCTATGGAAGAAATCTGAATATCAAAACTTTCTCCCTCCGGCTTAAACGACAGTTGACTCAGACTCAAGCTTAGAATCTCGTTTTCCTTCGGCTTGTCACCGACAGAAAACGCATCTTCAGCAGTATCACAGCTCACGAAAGCCAGCAGTGCAGAGATAAAGATAGTGATTTTTGTTAGTTTATTCATATTA
This sequence comes from uncultured Porphyromonadaceae bacterium, assembly GCA_947175225.1. GTDB lineage: Bacteria > Bacteroidota > Bacteroidia > Bacteroidales > Muribaculaceae > Lepagella. Next base: position 3,762 of record CAMWLX010000236.1, on the reverse strand, counting down.
TGGAAAAATTAATCGTTCAGAGACTTAGACTGAAAGAGAATCCCGCGCTGACATAAAATCCTCCCTTGGAGAATCCACCATGAGACGAGATATCGGAATAAAGCTGGTTGACCATCACCGGCACAGCATATTCCGGCTCAATAAAAATACCAAAATAAGGGATAGGCTTGAAAATCAACTTTGCGCCTATGGTAATATTATTGCACATTGCTCCGTTGCCGTGGATACCTCCGCGGAGTCGTTGCATCATATATCCTAAGCGCGGTGTGAGGCCAAGACGGCTAAGGAAGCTTAGTTGATATCCAGCCTTTGCGGTGAATTCATCCATGGTGTATGTGCAGCTGTCGTCGTACGCACCCGAAGCATCATTCTCATACCAATAGACATCATTACTTCTGCCCATTCCAAGAGTATATCCCGCTTCGATATTTATATTCCGATAATATCCACCGACCCGAATGGAAGCACCATAAGAAGGACCGTAGGTGAAAGCTAAATCGGCATAAATGACATTTGGATTGACGTATTGGATTCTCTGCATTATGACAGTATCGACTGTCTCAGCATTCGGCATCACATGAAATGTCTTTTTTACAGATTCATAACCTTTTCTATTGAATATAAGAGTATGATTACCAACATTTACGAGTTTGCTCAAACGATTGACAGCAATGATGGAATCACCCTCGAAAATCTTTGCTCCGGTACTGGGACTGACATCGACAGAGAGATATCCTCGGTAAGGCACAGGAGCCGGACACTCCACAAATGTCGGATTTCCAGCTTCTGCGAAGAAATTGACTATCTGAGGCTCGCAGTTTTCTTTCTTAACCTCCACTGTATATGAACCTCCGAGCAGACGACTTGACCACTCTCCTACCCCAACCTTTTTACCCTCGAAATATATATCTGCATTGCCCGGCACTGAAACATGGACATCAGAGTATTTTTTGCTTTCGTCTTCCATGGGGAGTTCGAAACGGGAGGGTCCATGCTGGGAGACATTGATTATGCCTTGATATAGCATCATGCCTTGCTGCGCCCTCACCTCATGCTCTCCATATCCGAGATATATCTCGTGGGGACTGACACCAACTGAATCTCCATCGACATAAATTGGAGCGTTGCGAACGCTTGCCACAAGATTGACTATCTTTCCTTCTGTGGTGAGCTGCATGGAGTAGGTTTTGCCGGATATAATTTCTTCCGGGAAATCATATCTATAAGGAGCATAATTGCGGTTAGTGATCAAGATTGATTGGGAGCGGGCTGGGATATAAAGCCAAATTTGTCCCGGTTTGTTTTCCCGTGCTACTATGCCCATTACGCCATTGTCAAAGTAGGTCTGGCTTTCATTGAGGGTAGTGTAGATTTTGATGAGCGCAGCGGTTCTGCCGTTTTGGTCTTTTTTCATCGTCGCGCTGTTGATGGCAGTCTGATCAGTGGGGAGAAGCTTGAATTCGCGTACCACCAAATCTGCTCCATGCGCATATGTCACACTGAAGACTATCACAAGCAATGCAATGATGTGAGAGGCAAGTCTACGATAAGGCAAGCAAAGTGTCGTCATAATGTCGGTCGGGACTGCATGGCTCCGGAATGCAGTGCCTTATAGAAACGTAAAAAGCGTGAGAGCCGTACTCATTGTCCGTTCCTCCATACAAGGCCTTCGCATTGCCCAACTCAGCAGAACGGACAACGCAGAAGCCTCACGCAGTTGTATAATACGAATTCATATGCCATCAACATTCACATGCTGACGGCACTATATTATACAAACCACAGGCATCTACCTTGCCCAATTCTTGACTGAGTTTAGAAGTTGCGAAGTTCTGTATGGTCAAGAAAGGAGCGTCAAGTAAACGCTTATAAAAAAATCTCAGACGCACCTTGCCGGCGCGCCGGCATAATCCCACCCTCTTTCACCTCAAGCGAGGCTTCCAAGATCAGGATTGATTTGCAAATTTACAAAAACATTTTAATCTATGCAACAAAATTTATTAAAAATGATAATAAAATATCGTTTTATTGGAGAATTTAAGAAATATTATGGTTCTTCTTCAATTTAGTTGAAGCTTGGATTTTTTTAAGATGGGCAGCAACGCGGATGGCGACGCTTCGCTGCTTTTTCCGCTGATGGCGGCGGATAGGAATTTTTGATTAATGATGGGAGCGTTTCTCGGCTTCGGAGCGGATTATGCCGTTGAGGATTTGGCCGATGGGGAGACCGAGTTTTACTTTTCCTAATTTGACTGTCGGGGTTACAATAGGCTCGACATAGTATTTGTTGGCGCCGAATTGCTGTACGGCTTGGGCACCTACATCTATTCCGAAGGTTCGGTTGAACTGATAGCTCATGTATCCTCCGAATGTCGAAGTTCTATAATATCCAATCATTGAAGGGAGCAATGGGAAGCCATTAGGCTTTCCAAAATAGTATGAGCCGAAGCCTGTGAAGGATAATTGGGGAGTAAACTGATATTGAAGATTGCCGTAAACTCCATATTGAGTTTGCAGCCCGTTGAAATATCCGTATTTATTTGCGATTGCTCCCATATTTAATGAGAAATTCCCGATATTTTGGTTAATGCCAATAGTGCCACTATGAATCTGCATCAGCCCCGGGTAATCTCTTATGTCGCCGGTGGCAACGAATTGGGCGTTTTTCCATAGTGGGATGATGGCTGAGCCGGGAGGGACATAAGTATTTGCCGAAGTAATTGGAGCTAAATACATTATGCTATCAAATTCTGATATCGGCTTAGTCAATTGGTTGAGGGATGGATTATTGGATAAATTAGCTGATGGATCCGAGGCCTTATAGTTTGTAGGATTTTTGTTCACGCTGTCAGGGACAGCGTATGTTTTTACACTGATGTCATTTTCTATCACTTGTCCGAAACACACTATCGGAGAAAGGAGAATAATAAGCAAAAATACTTGTCTCATATATTAGTAGCTTTAACGTTTATCTATATGACGCAAAACTCTTGGAAAAGTCCTACTCAATTATTTACATTTATCATCTCCAATTTCGAATAAATCATATGACACATCTCAATAAACTTATCGTTTTTTGCCTTTTCCAAATAATTCTGAGTGGGATCCAAGACGGACTAAGCCTATTTTATCAGTATTAGGATCAATCCATATTAAAAGGAAATCACCTTCAATATGACACTCCATGCAACCTGCATAATCTCCTGTGAGCATGTGTGGCTTATTTTCTGGAGGAATTGGTTGTTCATATTGTAATTTATCCAATACGACACGAAGAGCAGATAATTTATTAGGGTTATTAAGGATTCGCTTAAAATCCTTCTTATATTGAGTAGAAGGCTTCAAAATCTTCATAACCCCATTGATTTTATCATAGCTTCAACAGAAGAAGTATCAACAGAAGGTTCATCCCAAATCTTACCACTGCGAACTTCTTCTATTGCAGCTTTGGTAATGTCATTTGGCTCATTATAGGCTACATCAAGAAGGATGCATTCCACAAAATTGTTGAGACTTCTGTGTTCGCTTCTCGCCATCTCCTTAAGTCGATCTAACAAATCAGTACTGAGACGGAACATTGTTGCTTTCTTTTGAATTGCTGCTTCCATAGTGTTATCTTTTTGTTTGCAAATATACAACAAAATTATATCATAACCAAATATTCAGGGTTAAAACTAATATCTTTTATTACTACATTATGACTAAAACTCAATGTCACTAAATTAAGACCAATTTACGGCGTCAAGCAATGTAGTTAGCGCA
>CAMWLX010000235.1 GCA_947175225.1 uncultured Porphyromonadaceae bacterium | reverse complement strand
GCTACGAAATTATAGAAATTTTTAGGCTTTATGTCAATTCGGTCCGGTACAACATTCTGTATTATCTTGCTGATGTCTTGCATAGTCGCTTTTTCCATTCCTTTCTTAGGTATGATCACACGATAATAGATGTCCGAATATGGCTTATCCACATCGTAGATCACGACACCGTCCCTGAAATCTGATTCTTCAAACGGTAAATAGTCATACACTCCTTTGATTTCATATTCACCCATATAGGGTAAGTCGAGGGTCTTGCTGTTCCAAATGTTCTTGTCGATCAACGCTTGCCGGAAAGATTTGCTAACAAGCACATACTTGTCAGGATTCACATCCTTATTTATATCAGTAGACTTCAATTCATAAAAATCAATTCCGTCCGTGTCTTCCTGAATGAGAATGTTTATCCCTTTTTGGTCATTGTTCTCAATATCGAATGGAAACATTCTTCTTATTCCGGAGAATTTATATACTGTCTCGATTGATTCCAAAGACTCGATCCTGTCATAAATTACTTTCTGTTCTTCCTCCTCGATACCGGGCAGTCTTGTAATGATTATACTGCGTCTGTATCTATCCAAATTGTCGGGAATACCGAATCGCTCCTTTATGCTATTCCCGGACATGAAGAATAAGACAGTGATACAAGTGAAGACGATGCAGACCGTCATCTGCAGTGTGAGTCCAACGTTGCGCAGCCGATGCTTTGGAAGAGGCTTCATCCTTAGTGCAAGACCAGTTTGATTGCGACGTATCCTTTTGATTGTCAATGCTACCGCCGCTAAGCTTATCACCGCCAGCGCTGCGATTGAGAAAAGAGTAATAGGGACTGCGTCGCTAAGACTGAAATTCATAGAGTCAAAAAGAATGGGGTAACGGACAATCAAAAAGTCCGAAATCACTGAAATAAGTGCCAGAGTCAGAGCCATTGTAATCAAGAGGACAATGAAAATCTCCATTGAGAAGAGCATAGGTAAAGATCCCGGCATGCTTCCCAGGCATGTCCGCAGCGCTACTTCCCGTTCCCTGAAGCGGAAGAGCTGCAGCTGTAGCCGAAGATAATTGGAATAAGCTACGAGGACAAATACGATAAGAAACAGTATGATGCCGTTTCTGATCGCCATCTCTTCGTCTGAAGAGTACATTTTCTTCACATCGGTAAGTTCGATCTTTTGGCCAGGCATGAGTTCCTGTAGCTCCGTCTTAAGGGCATCAGGTGATTTTCCTTGTTTCAGGACAAAAAAACATTGATACCGGGTATTGGGAAAAAACTGGTCGCCTGCTATGAATATACCTTCCGCTACGTTAAAGAGTTTGTTGAAAGGAGTGGGATCTTCCATCACATCCTTGATGGTATAGATTTTATCAGGTATCTTATTCCCGAAATAATCGGAATGTACGAATACTCCTTTCCCGATTGGGTTTTCTTTACCGAAGAGTTTTCGTGCCAGTTTTTTCGTTATTACAGTCTCATCATCTGCAATACAGTCGATAGTTTTTCCGGTAAGTGATGATTTTATGCCTTGAAACTTCAAGTAATCATTGTCGGCAATAAAGACATCGTTCATGAGCGAACGCTCATTATCCTGTCCTGAATTTGACGTAATATTGGCTGTAATCCCATATCCCCATTCAATAAAATGAATCTCTTCCACATCGCTAAACTGATGACCGGAGATCAAATTCAATTCTTCCCAGCCAGGAGCTTCCGACTGGTCGTTAATTAGACGAAGCTCTACAGTCCTGTCAGTATATGGTTGGGTTATCAAAGGCAGCTGTCGGATGGAAAGAGCCAATGACACTACTATAGCCATCAACGTCAGGCTCACAGCCATCGAGACAATGCTGATGGCAGTCTGAGTCTTGTATTTGTTGAGATTCCTGAGGGAAATCCTGATATAATGTATTAACATCTTAATTCATAATTCATAATTAATCCTTGACTTTACCATAAAGCGCCTCTCCGAGGCTACTGTGCTATTCTTAGGATCGCCCCAGACTGAAGTCTGGGGTTTTGTCATGATCATCAGGTCTCCGACCTGAATTGTGCTATTGCTAAATTTTGACACGTGAGGACGCACACGGAGTGTGCTTACTACTCTTACATGCGGACTTGGGAGACGATGTGGCCGTCGAAGAGCTTTACGGTGCGGTTGGCGTACCCAGCATCGTGCTGGGAATGGGTCACCATAACGATCGTAGTGCCTTCCTTGTGGAGCTCGGAAAGAAGCTGCATTACCTCCTCGCCGTTTTTCGAGTCGAGGTTTCCGGTAGGTTCGTCGGCAAGGATTATCTTAGGATTGGCTATTACAGCACGTGCTATAGCCACTCGCTGTTGCTGTCCACCGGACAATTGTGCCGGGAAATGCTTGTTGCGATGCGAGATATTCACGCGCTCCATCACTTCTTGAACTCGTTTCTTCCTTTCCTTTTTTGGAATGCCCATATAAAGGAGCGGCAGCTCGATGTTTTCTTCCACTGTGAGTTCATCGATAAGGTTGAAACTCTGGAAGACGAAGCCTATGACGCCTTTGCGGACGTTGATGCGGTCGGTCTCTTTCATTTTGCTGACGTCTACGCCGTTGAGGAGATAGGTGCCGTCGGTTGGCGTGTCGAGAAGACCGAGGATATTAAGCAATGTGGATTTACCACAGCCGGAGGGTCCCATGATGGCAACAAATTCGCCTTCATTTACTTTCAAACTTACGTTGTCGAGAGCCCAAGTCTCGACTTCATCCGTACGGAATACTTTCTTAATGTCGGTTAACTGTATCATAATAATTTTTTTAATTCATAATTCATAATGCGCAATGCACAATCAGTCTCTCTATCATAAAGCGCCTCTCCGAGGCTACTATACTCTCTTTAGGGTTTCCCCAGACTGAAGTCTGGGGTTTCAGCATAATGTCAGCTCTCCGAGCTGAGTCGTTTTGTAAAGTAATTTCCAAAAAGGAAAACTATACATGAGTACTCTTTTAATTGATCATTCATCATTGAATAATTAGCTGGTCGGCATCGTTAAGCTTGTCGTAGCCGCTGACTATGACTTGGTCGCCTGGATGCAGTCCGGATATCACTTCGAATTGCTGCGGGTTCTGACGCCCTAACTCGATTTCGGTCTTTACCGCCCTTGTACCGTCTTTGCTGACCTTGTAGATCCATTTTCCGTTGGTGGTGCTGAAGAAGTCTCCTCTTTGTATAACAACTGCGCTCTCCGGCATTCCCAACTCAATCTGTGCACGGAAACTTTTTCCTACGCGCAGGCTGGATGGACGCTCTCCGGTGAATACTAAGTCAGATTCGAAACTGCGGTCCTTGATTTCGGGAACCACTCGGCTTACGCGTAACGGATAGCTATCTGATTTCACAGTTATCTTAGCCGGAAGACCGGGGACTATACGTTCCACATAATATTCGTTGAGAGAGACATGGAGCTTGTAGTCGCTCAATACCTTCAGTTCCCCTATACTAGAACCGCTCTGTACCTGCTGACCCGGCGTGACGGTCAGGAAGCTTAGCTGGCCGGAAACAGGGGCACGGACTATCAGGTCGTTGCTTCTGCGTGCTGCCCGGTCACGTTTGGTCATTGCTCGCTCCATATCGCTTGCAAGCATCTCGCGGCGTATGGCAGTGGCGGCTGAGTCATGGCTTAGGCTCTTCAACTGGAGTGAGGTTTTCTTTCGGCGGTAGTCATACTCGCTTTCAGAAAGGTCAATTTCAGCTTTGCTTTTTATTCCCATTTCATATTCTTCCCGGGCTATGCGGCGCTTGTTGTCAAGGTTGTTCATCTCGTAGTTGGCATCGAGGGCTTGCTGTTGAAGTGTGAGCGACTTCTGCTGCATCTCGATTTCCTGCTCCCGATACTGACGCTGCTGATGACGCCATTCATCCTCCTCATCGTGGATAGTGCGCATCAGGTCAGGATTCTTCAATACAAGAATCGTGTCGCCGGCTTCGAGCATCGCGCCGTCTTCAGCCACGATACGGTCTACAAAACCTGATTCGAGGGCATTGACCTTGACGGTCATTATAGGTTGCACTATTCCTTCGACGTCTACATATTCCATGAATTTATCTTCCTTGACGTGGGCGATTGTCAGGGATTCTCTGTCGACTCTCGGAGTGCCGGAGTTCAATGCCAGGATTATGCCGTAAACCAGCAGCACGACAACTGCTGCTCCGGCAAGTAAATGGTATCTGTAGCGCCAATACCACGGCTTTTTCTTTAGTTTTATATCCATTATTAATTGAGAATTGAGAATTTAGAATTTAGAATTATTAGACCAATTAGACTAATTGGACTAATTAGGCTAAAATTAGATTAATAAGAGTTATAAGCATCTTTAGTAAATAATTCTTTGCCGATGAGGGAGCGGATTGTGAAGTAGAGGGTCCAGTAGGTCCTTATGGAGGAGATATAGGCTCTTGTGGCGGAGTCTTTTTCGGAGAGGGCGGTGTTGAGGTCGAGGATGGTGTTGCGTCCTGCTATATATAGTCGGCGGGCTATATCGTAGTGATGGATAGCAAGCTTGTTTGTTCGTGAGGCAACATCTACCTTTCGCGGCTGCATATTGAATTGCATAACAATTTTCCTTATATTCTGCATGAAATCGGTCATTCCTTGTTCTGCTTCCGTGTATATCAAGTCTCGTTGCGACTTTGCAACCCTTACTTGTCCTTTCCCTTTGCCCCAGTCAAGAATAGGGAGCGACAATGTTAGGCTTGCATACTCCTGATGCAATGGATGAGTGTAGGTTTTCTCAAAACTGTCTGAAGTTTGTGAAAGTCCGAATTGAAGATATATATCTGCCCGCAACCCCGTGTTGCCTTTGGCTTGTGCCACCCGGCTATCACTTTCAAGTTTAAGTCGGCGGTAATAATCGGGTTGAGAAGCATTGCGCATCGCCATTTCCTCTGCAATGGGGAGGGAAATCTCGATATCAGGAACTTCATGAGGCAGTTGCAGTGTTATATCTGAAAGATCGTCAAGCCTGAGATATGATGCTAATAATTGGGATTGCTCATTAACCTGGACTTCTGCGTCCATGCATGCAGTCTCTGCGTTAAGTCGGTTGATCTCAAGCTGTATTATATCGTTTTCATTTATGACTCCAATTTTATATCTCCCTTGAGCCATCTGATAGAGAGTGTCGGCTGATGCGAAATTCAGGCGAGCCATTTCAAGGTTGGTCTGGGCTTCCACCAATGAGAAGAAGTATCCACAGGCATGGGCAGCGACAAGTTCCATAGCTTCCTCATAGTTTTTCTTTGCTTCCCGGTATCTAAGCGGTTCTATCCTTCGGTCCCATTTCAGGTGATTATATCCGAAGATGCTTTGGCGATAGCCTATGGTTATAGGAATGGAACTATAAGATGTATTTTTACGCTCTAATTCATCTATTCTTGAAAGCGATGACTTTAGAAACAGCGAGCCTCCAGTTAAAGCAATATTCTGATTCACGGTCAGGGCAAGGTCGGCATTTATCTGGTTTTGCTTTATAAAAGCACTTGTACCGTCGTTGAGGGTAATTTTATTGATCTCTCTGTTTAGGAAAGGGGAGGATGTGAGGGTGACAGAGGGAAGATAATTGGCTTGATAATACTTATATTGCCATTCAGCTGCCAAGAAAGCGTGCTTCGCGCTTTGTGCGGAAGGGGAGTTCTCCTGTGCCATACCAATAACTTCGGACAGTGTCATGGTACGTACAGTTGTCTCTTCTCCATACATCGATAATGATATCGCCGGCAAAAATGCCACGAAAGCATGTATTACAATATGTTTAATTTTTTTAGACATAAAT
>CAMWLX010000234.1 GCA_947175225.1 uncultured Porphyromonadaceae bacterium | reverse complement strand
CGCCCGGAGCGATTTCATTCTGAATCTCGAAACTATCCCAGCCAAGAGCGCTTAGGATTGCAAAGGCAGTTGCTCCTCCCTCGATTATCAGGTGGTCGGGACTCCTCATTCCTACCAAATTCTTAACCACGCGAGCCATGGTCTGACGGAGATGCACAGCCACCTCCCGTCCGGTGCGATGATGATCTTTGACAGCAATAAGCACTCTATGGGGAGGCTCCGCATATCGCTGAGCGAGAGTTGCTGCCCATGCGTCGGAAAGAACGATGCCGTCGTACACCTCCGTTGGCATATAAGAAGGCTTGATTCCACACCGCGTAGGGTCGCTCTGAGTGCTTCCACACACTACGATGCATGAACCCTTTCCCACTTCATACGGAATGCTGATTTTTTCAGTTTTGGGATTAAAATATTTTTTTAAAAAGGAAGTGAATAAGTCGGCGGCTCCTGCTAACAGCAATCTTTTTGAGATTGCACTTTCCACGCCATCATCAAGATCGGCGGAAGTGCAGACATCCTGGAAACTTATTGCGCAAGTATCCGCATTTGGAAACCGCTCAGTAAGCCGCGCGGAGAAAGCCGGGAATTCCGGGTCGAAGGAAAAAGGGGTCTTGTCGATTGGCATTCCATCAATCAGATAGCATCCATCTTTTATAATTCGCCCTTTTGAAGGATTGGCAGGCAAATAAAGCGCTCCATTCAAGTCGAGCATATTGATCATCACGGAGAGTTCAGCGACGACATTGCCCCGTAGTGCCGAGTCAGTTTTTTTGAAAAATGCCCTAATCCTCCGATCATCCTTCACCTTGGATAATCCCTTTCTCAACGCCGCTGTCGCTTCCGATTCGGTCATTGACCGAGTGTCTGTGGCAATTACAGCCACATCGCAGTCATCGGTAATTATCCAGTCGAGTGATAGACTGACAGACAACCCGAGACGGTTGGCAATGCCCGCCATCTCGGCAGCTCCAGTTATATCATCAGCAACGACGCAGACCATCACTTTTTCTTTGCAAGTCGAGTCTTGGCCATACGTGTAGCATAGTCTATGCTCATCACCATAGCATCATCACTTGCTATCCCTTTCCCGGCCACATCAAAGGCAGTACCGTGATCCACGCTGACTCTAATGATTGGAAGCCCGAGTGTGATATTCACTCCGCTTGCCGCCTCCATCTTACCAGTCTCTTTGTTCCAGTTGAAGGCGCACATTTTCAATGGTATATGCCCCTGGTCGTGGTACATTGCCACACATGCGTCATATTTGCCACATTTTGCCTTAGCGAAAATCGAGTCAGGGGGTACCGGACCATCCACGTTGAAGCCCCTCGCCCGAAGTTGCTCAATGGCAGGAATTATTTCCTCTTTTTCTTCGAAGCCGAACATGCCATTTTCACTGCTATGGGGATTGAGACCGGCGATACCGATAAGAGGATTCTCGATGCCGAGCTGCCGGCAAGCGTCATATATAAGTTCCGCCACTTCAATCACACGGTCCTTCTTCACCAGGTCGCAAGCCTTGCGCAGCGGCACATGAGTAGAAACGTGTATCACTCGGATATTCTCATCTGCAAGCATCATTGCATATTTCTTTGTGCCTGTGAAGGTAGCATATATCTCCGTATGTCCGTCGTAGTGATGTCCCGCCAGATTAAGGGCCTCCTTGTTGAGGGGGGCTGTCACCGTGCCGTCTACTTCATTTGCAAGAGCAAGGTCAATAGCCTTACGAATACTCAAGAAAGCTGCGTTACCACATTGGCTTTGCACCTCGCCGAATCTGAAAGAAGACAAATCGACACATTTCAGATCCAACACGTCGATGACTCCGTATTGAAACTTAGCATCCTCCACCTTGTCGACTGCATTGACTTCAAGGTCGAGACCAAGAAGACGTACGGCCTCTTTCATCACACCGGCATCACCGGTGACAATCGGGCGACATTTCTCGTAGGTCTCCTTACGGCTGAGCGAGCGTACTACTATTTCAGGGCCTATTCCCGCAGGATCACCCATTGTTATGGCTAAAATCGGTTTCATAAAAAGCAATTTTCCGTTTAGAAGAGAGAATTATAAATATCTTTGGCATCTTGCAAAGTGACTTCGCGAGGATTATTCTTAAGCAGACGCTGCACTTCCATCGCTGCTTCAGCCATGTGATCGACGGCACTTTGCGGTATTCCTAATTCGGATAATTTTCTTGGTATGCCAACTGCGTCTGCAAGCGTAAAGATAAAGTCTACTCCATTGCGTGCTGTCTCAAAGTCATCTTTACCTTCAGGAGCACCCAAAGCTATCGCCACTTCCGCATAACGCTTAGGATCGGCCTCGGCATTAAATTTCATTACCGACGGGAGAAGGATTGCATTAGCCAATCCATGTGGAATATGAAATTCCCCTCCAAGAGGATAGCTCAGCGCATGCACGGCGGCTGTATTAACCGGACCAAGCACCAGCCCACCATACAAAGAACCGAGAGCAAGAGCCTCGCGCGCCTCTTTATCATTGCCGTCTTTCACGGCTCTGAGCAGATTGGCAGCAATAAGCTTGATCCCTTGAAGTGCATATATGTCGGCGGCAGGGTGCGCGTACTTGTTGGTATAAGCTTCCATGCAATGTATGAGCGCATCCATCCCGGTGTCTGCTGTCACCTTAGCAGGCACTGTCATGGTCAGTTCGGGATCGACATATGCAACATCAGCGAGCAGATAAGGGCTTACGATGCCTTTCTTGAGTTTGTCACGCTCATCGAGCAAAATAGCGTTGGGCGATACCTCGCTGCCAGTGCCTGCCGTTGTAGGCAGACATGCAAGCCAGAGGCCCTTTTCTCTAATGAATCCTTGCCCGAAACAATCCTCGGCTTTTTGGTCACTGTCAACGAAGGCTGCCACGAGTTTAGCGACATCGAGCACTGAGCCTCCCCCGATTCCGACCACACTGTCAGCACGAAACTTACGGGCGACGGCCAAAATCGTCTCGAAGTCACGGAGCGTCGGTTCTCCAACTATATCCTGGTACCCCTCTACAGCAACCCCTCCTTCAGCCAACTCTTTGATTGCTGACTGAATTCGGGGAAACACGGAATGTGTAGTCAAGAGAAAAAGACGTTTATATCCAAGTTTCAAGAAGTCGTCCACAAATGTTTGGAGCGAACCACAGCCGAAGACAATCTTCTGAGGCTGTAATAAAGTGATAGGACGCATTGTCTGATTTATTTAGAAAGAAGGTGATACATCTATATCGTCATTCTCATCCACGCCATCAGCCAGAGCTTGCTTCTTCGCCTTTCTCTCCTCAAGATAGCCGTGGATAGTCAGTTCCTTAGCAGCCAAAGGCGCCGCAAAGAAATAGCTGGCGAAGTAGCCAACGACGAGCACTATAATGTGGCTATATACTCCAAGCATATATTTGTGGTGTGAGAAGTTCCATGATCCAAGGTCAAGCAGTGTTTCTTTCACTCCGGTCCCGTGGATATCGACTTTGGTAGAAGTCAACACAGCATAAGCCGTGAAGAGTACTGCTGCACAAATACCAACTGTGAGCCCTTGCTTATTGGCTCTGCGACTCAACAGGCCAAGAAGGAATATGCCGACGATTCCAGCAGAAAAAATTGCATATAGGGCGAAGAGCGCACCGAGGATTCCCTCGCCTCCCCAATAGATATAGAGCAATGCCACGCCTACAGCTCCAATGCCCGAGAGCACTACCATAATGCGGCCAAAGCGTAGTTTTTGGCCATCCGTGACATTCTTCTTGAACCTCACGTAATAGTCTTGCACAGCTATAGCCGACAGACAGTTTAGGTCAGTGTCGAGGCTGGAAATTGCGGCAGCCGCCAGTGCGGCTATTATTAGGCCGCGGATGCCAACCGGAAGCTCATGGCTTATGAAGTAGGGGAACACCTCATCTGCTTTTATACCTTCGGGCAATATGGGTGCGCCATGAGAATGATAGTAAGCAAACAAGCATGTGCCTATAAACATGAAGAGAGCCCATATTGGCACACTCATCAACACACCGATATAAGCGGCTTTTTTTGCTTCTTTGTCGTTTTTTGCTGCCAGATATCGTTGCACGATTGTCTGGTCGGTGCCATATTTCTGAAGAGCGTAGAACACACCGTTCATTGCCATGACCACAAATGTAAGCTCAGTAAAGTCCCACAGATAAGGTCCGAAATCAATCTTGTTGTTCTCACCGGCTATGCGCATCACTTCCGTCGGACCACCCTCAGGGAGGAACAGCAGAAGCACGACGCAGATGAGTCCACCTCCAATCAGCAGGAATCCTTGTGCGACATCCATCCAGACGATTGCCTCCATACCACCGAGTAGGGTCAGAACTATAATGACTACACCGAGTATCAGAACAATGGCATACATATTGAAATCAAGGAAAGTGGCAAGTGCCAAGGAAACGAGATAGAACACCGTACCGGCTTTCGAGAAATGCCCCAAAGAGAAGGCTATCGAACTGTACATCCTCGCCAATATTCCGAACCTTCGTTCAAAATATTCGTAGGTAGAAAGTTTCACCACTTTACGGAAGAGCGGCACTATGATTCCAATCAGGGCTATCAGCACAAGAGGCACCATCAAGCCCTGCACGAGTAGAATCCAATTGTCGGCGTAAGCGGCGCCCGGATAAGCAAGGAATGTGACACTTGATATGAGCGTAGCGAATATTGACATACCTACAGCCCAAGCCGGAATCTTGCCTCCGGCAGAAAAATATGTAGCTGTATCCTTCTGCCGGTGAGCAAAATATACACCCACTCCCACGGCAGCCATTACTGACAGGATGACAATAGCATAGTCAATCCAATGTATATCATTCATAATTGACCCTTTATTTGAAGTTCTTCTTCAGCCGAAAGGCGAGTTAATGGCATCAGCATCCATGGCTCGCAGAGGCCCTTGGTCTGCATCATTACTTTCAGCGCACATAGCGACTGCCCGAGCGTGCGTCCTGCCTGATAGATTTTAGCTATCTCATTGGTAGAAGCCTGCAGACGCTCAGCCGTGGCCATGTCGCCACTGACTGCGGCCTCATAGAGACTGCGGAAGTCAGACGGGATGTAATTGGCAGTGCTGGGCACTATGCCGTCGCCTCCTATGGAGAGAGAATAGGCCGACTGGGCTGCCCAACCACAGAAATAGGCAAAGTCCTCGCGAGTGCGAGATATCTCTATACATTGGCGCATGCGCTCTAAGTCGCGTTCAGAATCTTTCAGCCCGACTATATTGGGATGGTCGGCAAGACGACGCACTACCTCCACAGGAATCGACATATGGGTCGTAGCAAGAATATTGGAGAGCATCAGCGGACCCACAATTCGGTCAGCAAGCTCCTTATAATAATTATACATCTGCTCGTCGGTGAGTGCATAGTAGGATGGAAGAGTCGCAACAATCACGTCGGCTCCGGCTTTCATATATGCATCTGCCTGCTTGAGTTGGTCGCTGAAACAGTTTCCTGTCAGCCCGGCATAGATGAGAATCCTTCCTTTCGCAGCTTTGACGGCTGTCTGCACAAGCAGGAGCCCATCGGAGTCTGACACACTATTGCCCTCCCCGGTAGTACCCATCAGAAGAGGCGACACCTGATTCTGTGCAAAGAATTCTATGATACGAGCTACAGCATCCACATCAAGATTCCCTTTCTCAGTGACCGGTGTGACCATTGGCACCACCACGCCACGATATCTACATTCTTTCATTTGATGATTTCTCCAATTTTCATGAGTTAGATTTTAGACCCCATCTCATAAAATTTCAGAGCACTGGGATCTTTATGGCAAAATTAATCATTTTTCATAAATAATACAAGGAACTTCCTAAAAT
>CAMWLX010000233.1 GCA_947175225.1 uncultured Porphyromonadaceae bacterium | reverse complement strand
CTCATACGGCAACGCAACATTTCAAGATTTAAGTGTAAAAACACTTGATTCGATGTTGTTCAAATCGTTGCTGGATGAAACCGGTGGAAATAAGACGATAAGGACAGTGTTGCAGTATGCCGAGAAAAACTTGAATGTGTCAATCAATGATAAGATTAATTATCTTCTTTACATTGTTTTATCGGGACTTACTGACAAGGCAATAGGGAACGGTATATTTTATTTGGGACTTATACCGGACGAAAAATTGGCACAACGGAAGGAGTATGCGCCATCGTTCCTAATGAAAAACGATGATTGCATCAGTGTTATGTCTGACTTCTCATCAACCATAGCAGACAGAGTTGTAGAATTACCCATTAAAGCCAACTCCCTCCAAAAGGAAGTAGCAGCTTTCTTGAAGCAGAATAGCAGGATAAACACCCGAATAGGTCTTTGTCAGCAAATTCTGGAGTATCCTTCATTGAATTTTTCTCAGTGGGAAAGAGTTCTTACTAACGTCCTTGAACTTGGCAAACTGCATATTGTAAAGGTTGACTTAGGAGGCAAATCTTATTCTCTTGTCGATGGTGATCCGGAAGTGTTGGTTGACCCAAAGAAGGGGGCAAAAGTAAAACTCCGCATATACTTCTCTCCCAAGCCGAGTCAATATGAGGAGCTGAAGAAAGTTCGTATTGCTCTAATGAATGGAGACGGATTTTATAAGGAGCAAGACCTCCTGACAAAGAAAGTTTCGGATAATCAACGTGAGTATCGTGATATATCATTTACAATCAATCCTGAAACCTTCGACAATGGCTCATATTTCTTCCATGTGTTTGCGGAAGATGAAAACGGGACTGTCCTGAACACCAAGGACGAGTTTACAGAGGAGTCTGTTCAGCAAGAATGGATTGAAGAGGAAGCAAAAGATGATGGCTTGTCAAAGGAGGATTTCCAGCAACAGCGTCGCAAGATGCTTACCTCTGATTCTACCACATTCTTCTTGCGAAATAAAGATGTGGATGATGATACCAATGGAGAGGAAATCGGTACACGTATGAAGATACGTAATGTACTGATGGCGTATTTCCGCTACAGAATTGAGTTGAATCGCAAAGGTCTTGAACTCACTGTACCCGAGCGTGTCGCGATTGTTGAGAAGAATGGTAAGGTGTCAAAAAATACATCTGATGATGAATTACATAGTTGGCAGGAGAGCACTCATCTCGAAACATTCCAGTTACGATATGATGCTGACAACAACTATCAGATTCCTCTACCAAAAAAACTTCTTGTATTACAACGTGCTCTTCTGAAAAAAGGAGACCAGCTCTCTTACGTTGAGGCTGAAATCAGCGATAACTATACCGATGTTCAGCTGAAATCAGCATTTGTCGTTCCAGTTGATGTTGATGCGCCTCAATCGTTGATTGACTCCAGAAAAAGGCTATTTGATGCTATAAGACAATCGGCTCCTGATAATACCGGTGTAATAGAAACATTTGAGGTGTTCAATTACATTGATGAAATCAAAGCTTATGTTGGCGAATACAGAGCATGGCTTTCAAGTGTTCTCTCGGAGAATGTCGAATCAAACGAAGCTGTTAAGTTGCAATCAATAGACACAGTTTCTCTTGAAGTTGAAATGCCTGATGGGAGAACTGCACATACAAAAATAATCACGCCTCTTCATCCTTTGCGTCTCGCTTGGCTTGTAAATATTTATGAGCAATATGAGGAATGGGAATCTCGGACACATGATGATCCTCGTTATCGTAAACCGGATGTATGGTATAAAAAATTAGACAAGCTATTTTATGGCGAACTGAATCCGGAGATTGCTCCACTTGTTCTTCTCGATGAGAAGCGCACCGGATACATGCAGTACGTCGGAGAACTGTGCTTTGGCTGGGGATTATATGCCAATCCGCTTCAAGACAAAGACGATACTTTCTCTACAGGTTTCCGTCAACTAAAAGCATATCTTTCTCAATTATTTAATATAGGAATACAGTATCGTATTGACAGCGATGTAAACCAGAATATGGTTTACCGCTTAATGCACAAATACATTACTCAGCATCCGTATATCAACAAACTTATTATAAATCTGTTTAATGCCGGGGATGCGTCGGTATTCGCAGATAACCTTGTAAGAATAGAAAGAGAAACTGCCGGTAATGTATTTGATATACATTATGAAATTCGTCTGTTCTGTAACGATAAGCGTTTCCCACAGGGTGAGGCTCTGAAAGAACTGATGAATCCCGAAACATCTGTATCAGAGGAAGCAGAGAACTTCTCACAGGCAGATGATAACCGCCTGTTCCCGAAGCTACGTTTCTCCATCAACAGCATTGACGAGTTTGTTAAAGACCCATTGCGTTTCCCTGCGCACATGTCTTTCCTTATAAACCCGTTCCCGACTCAGGCATCATTGAAAAGAAGTAAGACGATTCAGCCATCATTCTATCTCAATGGCGTTGTGATGCGTCCTATTGTTCAGGTTGACAAGGCAAGCGAAAGCACTGAGATACAGTGGCAAAGGTTTATTTCTGATACTCCCATGCAGAATGCCACAATGTTTGCCGAAGAATTTCAAAATTTATTCGGCAATGTGCAGAACCTTATAGGCACGAGCATGACATCAGACCATGAGTTGTCAGTACCCTCTTTAACGCTGAATATCAAGGACTCCAATTCTGAGATGCTCTCTCTCGTTCATGATGTTAGTGATTGGGTGGTGACCTTCGACAAGAATATGGGACCGGAGTTTTATGATATGCCTTGCAAGACCCGCGAACAACCTTATCTGCTCGACTATATTCCGAGCGCTGAGCTGAACGGCATATCATCGTTCTTGACCTGTCGTCCGACATCGGAAATAGAAGGGATAATGGCTCCGCACTTTAAGAACTTTGGAATAGATGTTAGTGATAAGACATCATTCATGGATTTGCTTTCTGACATCCGCTCTGTCAGCAGCAGTATGATAATGCAACTGGAAAGCAGTTGCAATAAAGTATTTGAAGTGCTTGGCACAACTCTTATGAAACGAATGTTGAAAGGTAAAGGTCTTCTGGATGATTCTTTCATCATTCCGATTGACCTGCATCAGAATCTGTTTGCAGATTTAGACTCCGATTCCGGAGAACGTGCTGACGACCTGTTGGTGGACTTCCACCCCTCAAAACGTGAAATCGTATTTACTGTCATCGAAATCAAGTGTCGCCAGAATTTAACCGATGACGAACTGTTCTCTTTACAGGAGAAAATGCAAAGCCAGATTGAGAATACTATTTTAGCACTTCGCACAAACTTTGATCCAGAGTTTAAGTCTCCGGATAGACTTGACCGGGAACTTCGCACAATAGAATTACAGTCGTTACTGCTATTCTATTCTCGTCGTGCAGCGCGTTATCAATACCTGAACGAAGAAACAGCTAAGGAATACGAAGAATTCATATTGTCTCTGCAATATGGAGACTATACCATCCGTTTCAAAAAGATGGGATTTATCTATGAGTTCCAAAGCGACACCTATCAACGCAAAGATGTTCTTAACGACACAATTTTCTATATCCTCGGTAAGCCAATGATTGAGATGATTATTGAAGATGTGGATCGTCTGAGGACCATTGACGTTGCACGTGCTGCCGCCGATGAGGATATGAGGACTGAATTTGAAACATCAGACCGTATCTTGCGCGAAGACTCATTCCGTCTCAATAATGATGTAGAGGATATGCAAAATATCCAAGCGAGGAATCAGGTTGAGAGAACCCTCACTTCTGAAATTGACCATGTAGAGCCGGAAGTTCCGAAACAGGAAGATATTAACCGAAATTCTCTTTCGGATGACAATTCCAACTCGTCAGACTCATGGCATACCTCCGGCACCGTTGAGACTGCCGAGGTTAGCCCCAGTCTTCCATTGCCTCCTGCTGAGGCTAAGCCGGAAAATCAAACTCTGTCGGCGCCGATAGTTCAGAATAAAGCCAAAACCGATGTTGAGCCTGTCATATTTAATCCCAATTATGTTCAACCTACTTATGATATTCTTATCGGCAAAACCAGCGGGAGTGAACAGTATGGTATTCTCGGCGAAAGTATGAATGGCCATCGTAAGATTGCCATTGATTTAAGCGAGACTAATACCATAAGTCTGTTCGGAGTGCAGGGTGGTGGCAAAAGTTACACAATCGGAACTGTTACAGAAATGACTTTGAAGCAGTTCTCGAATGTAAACCTACTTCCTGGTTCTATGGCAAGTGTTATCTTCCATTATTCGGAAAGTCAGGACTATGCGCCAGAATTTACATCTATGGTATATCCGAATGATGATGCTGGACAACTCAAAAAACTCAAAGATGTTTATGGAGCAGATGCCGCCCGGATTGAGGATGTGATTATGCTTTGCCCTGCGGATAAGGTTGAAGAGAGAATGGAAGAGTATCCATCATTGGAGATTCATCCGATTAAGTTCCACTCAACAGATCTTAATGTGCAGGACTGGCAATTCCTGTTGAAGGCTGTGGGCAATGATTCAACATATATCGCCCAGCTCAAACAGATTATGAAATCGCTTAGAAAGAATCTAAATATAGATGCGCTAAAAGAGAGCGTTGATAACTCTGATCTACTTTCGACTTCTCAAAAGGCTCTTGCCAAACAACGCCTTTCCTTCGCAGAAGAATACATTGATGATACACGAAAACTCGGATCCCTCTTGCGTCCGGGTCGTCTTATCATCGTTGACCTCCGGGATGAGTGGATTGATGAGGATGACGCACTTGGCCTATTCGTTATCATGCTTAACATTTTCTCTGGTGTAAAAGAATTTGAGGGCAGGAAGTTTAACAAATTCATCGTGTTTGACGAAGCTCACAAATATATGGGCAATAAAGATTTGACAAGTACAATTGTGACTGCCATCCGAGAGATGCGACATAAAGGGGTATCAATGATGATTGCAAGTCAGGATCCCATGAGCCTTCCAACTCAAATCATTGAACTTTCTTCAGTTGTGCTCTTACATAAGTTTAATAGTCCACAGTGGGTTAAACATATTCAGAAGTCAATAACACAGCTACAATCTCTATCCTCGTCAGACATGGCATCTCTTATTCCGGGAGAAGCCTATCTTTGGGCAACAAAGGCTACTGATAAGGGAGTTACATTACGACCCATGAAGATTTCTACTCGACCAAGAGTGACAAAACATGGAGGCGATACAATCAAAGCGATATGAGAATAATAAGATACAGCAATATCGGTCGCAGATCACAAAATCAAGACTTTGTTCTCTCCAAAGAAATTGGGGAGAACAAAGCCGTATATATTATTGCAGATGGAATGGGAGGTTACTTCGATGGTGACATTGCTGCTAAAATTGCGGCTGAAGAAATAGCCAATTGCATCGTAAAAGGCAAATCAATACAGGAATCCGTGCTGGGCGCAAATGCTGAATTAAGTAAAACTATTCGAGAACGAGGTGTATCCAAAATGGGTTGCTGTCTTGCCGGAATTGAAGTTGACGGTAATATTGGAAATATTTTTTGGATTGGAGACAGCCGCGTATATATATTTCGCAATGGGCAACAAATTTATATGACCCAAGACCATACAATGATTGCTGAAATGGAGAAACATGGCAAGGTCACTTATTCACAAAAAGAAAGATACGGTCATATCGTGTCTCGCGGATTTATGGGATCGCCCAAAGATATTGCTGATGTGACGAAGATTAGATTGAAGGATGGTGATGAAATTGTTATATGCTCAGATGGCCTTCATAAATCTCTGCCAATTGACGTATTACTGGAGATGATTAATACAGATACTCTTGCACTGAAAGATCGAAATGAAGACTTCGATGACAAT